>NZ_JBBCVW010000009.1:0-126506 GCF_037146215.1 Microbacterium sp. MMO-56 | reverse complement strand
GGCTGCGCGCCGACCTCTGGGACACGCAGGCCGAGTTCGGCCCGACGGCCGTGCCCGGCCTGAAGGACGGCGAGATCTCGTTCTCGCAGGCCAACGCCGTGCTGCCCTTCAGCAACACCCTCGCCCTCGTAACCCTCACCGGCGCGCAGTTCGAGACCCTGCTCGAGCAGCAGTGGCAGCGGGACGACACGGGCGCGGTCCCCTCGCGTCCGTACCTGCAGCTCGGGCTCTCCGAGAACGTCACCTACACCTACGACCCGACCCTTCCGGAGGGCTCACGCATCACCTCCGTGACGATCGACGGGGTTCCGCTGGACCCGGCGGCGCCCTACCGGATCGGCACGCTCTCGTTCCTGGCCGCGGGAGGCGACAACTTCCGCGCCTTCACCCAGGGCACCGACTACGTCGATACGGGGCTGCTCGACTACGAGGCATGGATCGACTACCTCGCCGACGCCTCTCCCGTGCAGGCGCGCTTCGCGAAGCACGCCGTGAGCGTGACGGGCGCGCCCGCGCAGGCCGCCGCCGGCACGAGCATCTCGTTCGAGGTGTCGGGGCTCGAGCTGACGAGTCAGGGCACGCCCCAGGCGACGACTCTGACGACGCAGTTGAACGGCGAGGAGATCGGCAGCACCCCGGTCGCGGACGGCGGTGCGACGGTGAGCCTCACCCTCCCCGCCGACGCGACGCCCGGCGCCACGGCGCTCCGGCTGGAGACCGACGTGGCCGGCACCGTGGTGACCGTGCCGCTGGAGATCACGGCGCGCACGGATGCTCCCGGCACCGGCACCGGCACCGGCTCCGGCACCCCGAGCGGATCGGGGGCGCCTTCGGGCTCGGCGAGCGGCGCGTCCACGATCGCCAGCACGGGCGGGACCTTCCCGGTCGGATTCGTGACGGTCGCCGTGCTCGCGGTCATCGCCGCGGGCGTCCTCATGACCCTGCGTCACCGCCGTCGGGAGAGCTGACTCGACGTCGACCAGAGGAAGGCCCCGGGGCGTCCCCCGGGGCCTTCCTCTGTCCGCGGAGCCCGCGCGGTCAGCGGTGGGTGAAGCGGGCGGCGCGCTTCTCGCGGAAGGCGGCCATGCCCTCCTTCTGGTCGTCGAGGGAGAACAGCGACGTGAAGACCTGTCGCTCGAAGCGCAGACCCTCGGCGGCGCTCGTCTCCTGCGAGGCGCGCAGCGCCTCCTTCGCGGCGTAGACGACCGGCAGCGACATCCCGGCGATCGTCTCGGCGACCTTCGCCGCCTCGTCGAGGAGATCGGATGCCGGCACGACGCGCGACACGAGTCCGGAGCGCTCGGCCTCGGCGGCATCCATCATCCGTCCGGTGAGAACGAGCTCGGCGGCCTTGTAGTAGCCGATCGCGCGCGGGAGGCGCTGCGTGCCGCCGAGACCCGGGATGACGCCCAGCGTGATCTCCGGCTGGCCGAACCGCGCCGAATCGGCCGCGAGGATGATGTCGCACGACATCGCGAGCTCGCAGCCCCCGCCCAGGGCGTACCCGGCGACGGCGGCGATGACGGGCGTGCGCACCCGCGAGAACGCATCGAGCCCCGCGAAGGGGTTCCGCAGCGACATCTCGACGGGGGACTTGTCCGCCATCTCCTTGATGTCGGCGCCCGCGGCAAACGCACGCTCCGACCCGGTGAGGACGATGCAGCCGATCCCCTCGTCCGCGTCGAAGGCGGCCGCGGCCTCCGCGAGCTCGTTCACCAGCGTGGAGTTGAGCGCGTTGAGTGCGTCGGGGCGGTCGAGGGTGATCCAGCCGACGCGCCCGCGCGTCTCCACCAGGATCGTCGAGTAGTCGGTCATGCTCTCATGCTCCCAGAACGTCGCGTCCGATGATCACCCGCATGATCTCGTTGGTCCCCTCGAGGATCTGGTGCACACGCAGGTCGCGCACGACCTTCTCGATCCCGTACTCCTGCAGATAGCCGTATCCGCCGTGCAGCTGCAGCGCACGGTTGGCGACGTCGAACCCGGCGTCCGTGGCGAACCTCTTGGCCATGGCGCAGCGGGATGCCACGTCCGCAGCACCCTCGTCGATCGCCCGGGCCGCTCCGTCGACGAGCGCGCGCGCCGCCGCGAGGTCGGTCGCCATGTCGGCGAGGGCGAACACGACGCTCTGGCGCTCGGCGAGCGCCTCGCCGAACGTGAAGCGCTCGTGCACGTAGCGGACGGCCCGATCCAGTGCCCACTGCGCCCCGCCCAGCGAGCAGGCCGCGATGGTGACGCGCCCGCCGTTGAGGCCGCTCATCGCGATGCGGAAGCCTCCGCCGATCTGGCCGAGCACCGCGGATGCCGGCACGCGCACCTCGTCGAGGATGACCTGACGCGTCGGCTGGGCCTTCCATCCCATCTTCCGCTCGTTCTCGCCGAAGCCGAGGCCCGAGGCATCCGCCGGCACCAGGAACGCCGTGATCCCCGCCGCCCCAGGCTCGCCGGTACGCGCCATGACGACGTAGACCGACGCCTCGCCGGCCCCCGAGATGAACTGCTTGACGCCCGTGAGCACGTACTCGTCGCCGTCCGCGATCGCGCTGGTCGTGATCGCCGCCGCGTCGGAGCCGGCGCCCGGCTCGGTAAGGCAGTACGCGCCGAGGTCGCGCATCGTCGTGAGGCCGGGCAGCCAGGCCCGGCGCTGGTCGTCGGTGCCGTAGACGTCGATCATCCAGGCGACCATGTTGTGGATCGAGATGTAGGCGGCGATCGTCGGATCGCCCATGGCGAGCGTCTCGAAGATCGCGACCGCATCCACGCGCCGCAGGCCCGTGCCCCCGACATCCTCCCGGACCGAGATGCCGCCGAGGCCGAGCTCGCCCGCCTCGACGAGCACGTCGCGCGGAAAGCGCATGTCGCGGTCCCACTCCAGCGCGTGGGGTTCGAGCCGGGTGCGTGCGAACTCCCGCACGGCGTCCAGGATCGAGTCGCGCTCATCCGCGGAGAGCTCGGCGGCGGGGGCAATGATGCTCATGGATTCACGTCCTCGTGAGACAGATCGACATCTTCGTCGGAGTGCCGGTGGGCACATTGCTCAGTGTAGGCGACGAATCACGGAGACGACAGGGACCGACCGCCGGCCGGGCCGGTTTCCGCGCGCCCGGGTCAGAGGCGTTCGATGATCGTGGCGTTGGCCATGCCGCCGCCCTCGCACATCGTCTGCATCCCGAAGCGGCCTCCGGTCGCCTCGAGGTTCGCGAGGAGCGTGCCGAGCAGGCGGGTGCCGCTCGACCCGAGCGCGTGTCCGAGGGCGATCGCGCCACCCCAGGGGTTGAGCTTCGCGGGATCGGCGCCGACCTCGGCCGCCCAGGCCAGCGGCACCGACGCGAAGGCCTCGTTCACCTCGTAGGCGTCGAGGTCGTCGATGTCGAGACCGCTCCGCTCGAGGATGCGCCGGGTCGCCGGGATCGGCCCCGTCAGCATCATCATCGGATCGTCGCCGACGACGGAGAACGCGTGGAAACGCGCGCGCGGGGTCAGCCCCAACTGGAGCGCCTTCTGCTCGCTCATGATGAGGACGGCGGACGCCCCATCCGTCAGCGGCGAGGAGTTCCCCGCCGTGATGCGCCAGTCGAGCTCGGGGAAGCGCGCGGCGAGCGCCTCGGTGCGGAAAGCGGGGGCGAGCCCCGCAAGTCCCGCGACCGTCGTCCCGGGGCGCACGGTCTCGTCGACGGCGACCTCGCCCGTGTCCGTCCTCACGGGCACGAGCTGCGAGGCGAACCGGCTCTGCGCCGCGGCCTCGGCGGCGCGCTCGTGCGACTCGGCCGCATAGGCGTCGAGGTCGTCACGGGAGAGCCCCCACCTCTCGGCGATCAGCTCGGCGGACACCCCTTGGTGGACGAGGCCGTCGGGGTACCGGTCACGCAGCCCGGGCGAGAAGGGCGAGCCCGCGACCGCCGCCGCCGCTCCCAGCGGGACGCGGCTCATCGACTCGACACCGCCCGCGATCACGATGTCGTACTGCCCCGCCATGACCCCCTGGGCGGCGAAGTGGGCCGCCTGCTGGCTCGATCCGCACTGCCGGTCGATCGTCGCCGCGGGAACGCGTTCGTCGAAGCCCGCCGCCAGGGTCGCCTGCCGGGCGATGTTCATGGTCTGCTCGCCGACCTGGCTGACGCAGCCGAGCAGGACGTCGTCGATCTGCGCGGAGGAGAGCCCGGTGCGCTCGATCGTGGCACGGAGGACGTGCGCGGCGAGATCGACGGGATGGATGCCGCTCAGCGCCCCGCCCGGCTTGCCCCGCCCCGAGGGCGTGCGGACGGCGTCGACGATGACGGCGGTGCGGGCGGCGATGCTCATGGCATCCATCCTCCGCCCCGTGCGCCGTCCGCGCACCCCTCGGGTGCCGGCCGCCCTCACGGCACGCGCCCTCGCCTCGCCCGCGCCTCGCCCGCGCCTCGCCGCGAACTCCGCAGCATCGCGCGAACTCCGCACGATTCCCCTCGGATGGTGCGGAGTTCGCGACGATCTGCGGAGTCCGTGCGGGCCTTCCGCCGCAACGCACGCGCGCGGCCGGCCGGCCGCGGGTCAGCCGTCGGCTTCGGCGGCCCGGAGCGCGATCGTCGAGGTCCCGACCTCGTCGACGAAGCCCTCGATGTGGCGCTCGTCGTGGCCCACGTACTCCGACAGCGGACGGATGAGCGCGTTGGAGGCCGCCTGCTCCATGATGTGCGCCGTCCATCCCACCACCCGCGCCGCGACGAACAGCGGCGTGAAGGTGAGAGTGTCGAACCCCATCAGGTTGTAGGCGGGACCGGAGGGGTAGTCGAGGTTCGGGTAGATGCCCTTGCGCTCGACAAACTCGCGCTCGAGGGTCGAGTAGAGCGCTTCGACGTCGGGCCGGTCGTAGTAGGCGATGAGGGTGTCCAGCGCCGCTTTCATCGTCGGCACGCGCGAGTCGCCGCGCTTGTACACGCGGTGCCCGAAGCCCATGATCTTGCGCTTCTCGGCGAGCGCGCGTTCCAGCCACGGCACGACGTCGTCGGCCGAGCCGATCTCGTCGAAGATGTGCAGGACCGCCTCGTTGGCGCCCCCGTGCAACGGCCCCTTCAGCGCGCCGATCGCGCCGACGACGGCCGAGTACAGGTCGCTCAGGGTCGACGTGATGACGCGCGCCGTGAACGTGGAGGCGTTGAACGAGTGCTCGGCGTACAGGATCATCGACCGGTTGAACGCGTCCACGACGACCGGGTCGAACTCCTCGCCGAAAGTCATCCAGAGGAAGTTGGCGGCGTAGTCGAGGTCGTCGCGCGGCGGGATGAGCTCTTCGCCGCGGCGCCGACGCTGCCCGTAGGCGACGATCGCCGGCAGCGCCGCGAAGAGGTGGACGCTCCGCGCCAGGTTCTCCTCGCGCGTGCCGACCGCGTCGAGCACCGATCCCGAACCGGCCAGGGCGTGCGCGCCGAGCACGCTCACCGCGGAGCGCACCTCGTCCATGGGGTGGGCCTCGAGCGGCGTGAGGTCGATGACCGTCCGCACGTCGTCGGCGAGCGCGCGGTGGCGCCGCTCCTCGGCTCTCAGCTCCGCGAGCTGGTCCGCCGTCGGGAGCTCCCCGTTCCACAGCAGGTACGCGACCGCCTCCGCGGGCTGGGTCGCGGCGAGCTCGTGCACGGGGTATCCGCGGTAGAGCAGGGAGTTCGTCTCGGGGTTGACTTTGCTGATCGCGGTGACGTCGGCGACGACGCCGGCGAGCCCCTTGTGGATGTCCTGGTCGCTCATGCTCACTCCTTCGTGCTGCTGTTCTCGATCGTGAAGGTGAAGACGTCGGCGTCGAAAGCGCTGTAGGCCTCGTAGTCGAGCAGGTCGTACAGATCGGCGCGGTGCTGCATCCGGTCGAGCTGCCCGGTGAGGTGGCCGACCTCGTTCAGCGTATCGAGGGCACGACCCGCCGCACCCATCGCCATCCTCAGGAGCGACACGGGCCAGATGACGATTTGCACCCCCACGTCGCGCAGCTGATCGACCGAGAACAGCTCGCTCTTGCCGAACTCCGTCATGTTGGCGAGGATCGGCACGTCGACGGCCTCGGCCACGGCGGCGAACTCGGCGAGGTCGCGCATCGCCTCGGGGAAGATCGCGTCCGCTCCGGCGTCGACCAGCGCCTTCGCGCGGTCGATCGCGGCATCGAGTCCGTCGACCGCGCGGATGTCGGTGCGCGCCATCACGAGGAAGTTCGGGTCGCGCCGGGCATCGACGGCGGCGCGGATGCGCTTGAGCGCGGTGTCCTCGTCGACGACCTGCTTGCCGTCGAGGTGGCCGCACCGCTTGGGGTTGACCTGGTCCTCGATGTGCGCGCCGGCGAGGCCCGCGTCCTCGAGCGTCTGGATCGTGCGGGCGACGTTCATCGGCTCGCCGAACCCGGTGTCCGCGTCGATGATCGCGGGCAGGTCGGTCATCCGAGCGATCTGCTGCCCGCGCCCGGCGACCTCGGTCAGGGTGGTCAGGCCGATGTCGGGCAGGCCAAGGTCGGCCGACAGCACGGCGCCCGAGATGTACACCCCCTCGAAGCCCTTCCGCTCGATGAGGCGGGCCGACAGCGGGTTGAACGCGCCCGGAAAGCGCAGCAGCTCGCCGGTCGCGAGGCGCTCGCGCAGCAGACGCCGCTTCTCGGCGGCGGGGGTCTGGCTATACAGCACGGTCGGTCTCCGTCCCTTCGTGTTCACAACTCTCCGTCCCTTCGTGTTCACAACTCCGGATGGATTGCGCGGCGCAGCCGCGCTCTGCCCCTGCGGCGGGGGGCACGGTCGGAAATTCCGGAGTTGTGAACCGACGCGCCGCCGCACCTCGCCGCGGACGCATCAGAACAGGCCCTTCGGGGTCTCGATCGAGGCGAGAACGCCGGGCCGGGCGACGATGTTCAGCTCGCGGACCTCGGCGGGGGTCAGCTCGGGCAGCCGCTGGGCGAGGTCGAGGAAGCGCTCGATCTCGGCGGGCTCCAGTACGGGCTCGGCCAGCAGCCGGAACTTGGCGACGTAGTCGGCCCGGGCGAACGGGCGCGCCCCGAGCGGGTGCGCGTCGGCGACGGCGATCTCGTCGACGATCGTCGACCCGTCGGCCAGGCGGATCTCGACGCGTCCCCCGAAGGCCTTCTCGTCGGGGTCCTCGGAGTGGTAGCGGCGCGTCCACTCGGCGTCCTCGGCGGTCGTGATCTTGTGCCAGAGCGCCACGGTGTCGGGGCGGGCGGCGCGCTCGGGCAGGTACGAGTCGACGTGGTGCCACCCGCCGTCCTGCAGGGCGACGGCGAAGATGTACGGGATCGAGTGGTCGAGCGTCTCGCGGGATGCCGTCGGGTCGTACTTCTGCGGATCGTTCGCGCCGGAGCCGATCACATAATGCGTGTGGTGGCTCGTGTGCAGCACGATCGCCTCGACCGCGGCCGGGTCAGCGAGCTCGGGGTGCTCGCCGTGGAGCTTCCGGGCGAGGTCGATCCAGGCCTGCGCCTGGTACTCGGCGGAGTGCTCCTTCGTGTACGAGTCGAGGATCGCCCGCTTGGGCTCGCCGGGCGCGGGCAGCGGCACCTCGTACGAGGCGTCCTTCCCGTCGAGCATCCAGGCGATCACGCCGTCCTCGCCCTCGTAGATCGGCGAGGGCGAGGTCTGCCCGCGCATCGCGCGGTCGACGGCCTCGACCGCCATCTTGCCCGCGAAGGCGGGGGCGTGCGCCTTCCACGTCGAGATCTCGCCCTTGCGGGACTGGCGGGTCGCGGTCGTCGTGTGCAGGGCCTGGGCGACCGCCTGCGCGATCGTGTCCGGGTCGAGGCCGAGCAGCGTGCCGATGCCGGCCGCGGCGGAGGGGCCGAGGTGGGCGACGTGATCGATCTTGTGCCGGTGCAGGCTGATCGCGCGGACGAGGTCCATCTGGATCTCGTACCCCGTCGCGATGCCCCGCACGAGCGCGGCGCCGTCGGCGCCGACGTGCTGGGCCACGGCGAGGATGGGCGGGATGTTGTCGCCGGGGTGCGAGTACTCGGCCGCGAGGAAGGTGTCGTGGTAGTCGAGCTCGCGCACGGCGACGCCGTTGGCCCACGCCGCCCACTCGGGGCTCGTCAGCGTGTCGTCGGGTTCCCCGAAGACGGTCGATCCGTGCCCGCCGCGCGAGACCGGGTGGTCGAGGGCCTGCGAGCGGGCGGCGACGACGGGTCCGCGGGTGAGGGAGGCGGCCGCGACCGACGCGTTGTCGATGACGCGGTTCACGATCATGTCGACGACGTCGGGCTGCACGGCGACAGGGTCGGCGGCGACCTCGGCGATCTTGTGGGCGAGCTGGCCTTCGCGTGCCAGGTTCTCCTCGGAGCGGTGGACGCGGACGTGGTGGAGCACGGTCATGGGGTTCCTTCCAGAGAGTCGAGGATCGACGTCAGCGCGTTGTGCAGGTGCACGTGCGTGGCGTGGGCGGCCAGCTCGCCGTCCCCGGCGGCGAGTGCGGAGGCGATGAGGCGGTGCTCGGCGACGGATGCCGCGAGTCGGGCGGGATTGTCGCGCGCGAGCCGGCGCACCCGGACGAGGTGGGTGCGCACCGTGCGCAGCGCCGAGGTGAGGTAGTCGTTGGACACGGAGGCGTCCAGCGCTGCGTCGAACCGCCCGATCAGGGCGTAGTAGGCGTCGGGATCGGCGGCCGCGTCCGTCGTGGCGAACTCCGCGGCGAGGGCCGTGAACACCGCGGCATCGCCCTGACGGGCGGCGAGACGCGCAGCGGTCTCCTCCAGGGCGCGTCGCACGTCGAACAGCGCGCGGATGTCCGCCGCGTCGATGTCGCTGACGACCGTGACACGCGGAGAGGCCTGCACGACGAGCCCATCCGACACGAGACGCCCGAGCGCTTCGCGCAGAGGGGTGCGACTGACGCCGAGCCGAGTCGATTGCTCGACCTCGCCGAGGACGGCGCCGGGGGCGAGCGTGCCCGACTGGATCTCCTCCAGCAGGACGCCGTACGCACGGTCACTGGCGCGCATCGCTCTCCTCCCTCATCGGCGGTCGCGACTCAGTGTATACACAAATGCGGAGATATGGCCATCGATCAAGGTAGAAGCGCCCTTTCGTATACAAAAGGTCTCGCCGCGCGTAGCCGCCGACAGACTCACCCGCCGGCGTGCATCCGATGCGCCAGGAGCGCCAGGTGCACCGCCGCCGCCTGCTCGCCATCGTCGAAGTCGACGTCGAGCAGATCCTCGAGCAGGGCGATCCGCTGGTAGAACACCGACCTCGACAGGTGCGCCGCCTCCGCGGCCGCCGTACGGTTCGACGGGTGGGCGAGCAGCGCCGACAGCACATCCAGGAGGTCGCCCGCCCGCGCGCGGGGGTCGGCGAGGATCGGCGCGAGCATCCGCTCCGCGTGCGTGACGAGGCGGTGGTCGTCGCGCATCGCCGCGACCACGCGACTGAGCGGACGCTCGGTCACGCGACGCAGGCCGGTGTCGCGCTCACGGCGGGCGAAGCGCCGCACCCCCTCCTCGGTCGTGGCCAGATCGAGCGTCTCCCGGAGGGAGGCGAGTAGCTGGCCGAGGGCGGCCTCGTCATCGGGCGCCGCGGGAAGACGCACCCCCGGGCCGACCACGACGCGGGCGGCACCGAGACCGTCGCGGAGGGCCGTCGCGAAGGCATCCGCGTGCGCGTCGGGAGTCGTCGCCCGCATCGGCAGGGCGAGCAGGACCGGCGTGCGCACGGACCCGGGCGGATCGACCACGGCGGTGCCGCTCACCGCCCGCGCACCGACGGCGGCGGCCGCCACGTCCACCGCCGCGCTCACGGCGCCCGCCGCGCCCGCGGCGCCCACCACGACCACCGGGAAGGAGACCGTCCCCGCCAGCGGCACACCCGCCGCATCCAGGCGCGCCGCACCGGCGGCGAGACTCGTGAACCGCCCGTCGACGAGCGCGTCGACGACCCGGCGCCGCCCGAGCCTCGACCAGTCCTCGCCGCCCGGATCGGCCAGCCGCCCGAGGGCGAGGGCCGTCGCCGCCTGTTCGAGCACGGCTTCGCGCCCGGCGGGGTGCGCCGCGCCGGGGAGCGCGACGAGCGTCCCCCACCGGATGCCGCGCGCCTCGACCGCGACGATGGTGCGGCCGTCGCGACCGGGCGCCTCCTGGGCGGCGCGTGCGCGGCGCGCCCATCCGCGCAGTGTCTGGACTTCGACGGCACCGCCGACGTGTGCGACGACGACCTCGTGGGCGACGGTCTCCAGGACGACGGGCGCCCCCAGGGTCAGACCGACCTGCTCGACGATGAACTCTGTCGGGGCCCCGCGCAGCGCGAGCCCCGTGAACAGGGTGCGCACGGCATCGCGTGCCTGCAGCGCGATCGTCTGATCGGCGATGATGCGGCGGTGGACGGCCTCGGTCAGGGCGACGAACTTCACCTCCCGCTGCAACACGATCAGGGCGATCCCCGCCGATCGCGCCGCATCGACCAGGCCCGCCGGCACCGTGCGATGGTGCGTTCCGAGCTCGAGCACGATACCCGCCGCTCCCACCGCGGCGAGCTCGGTGACGAACGCGGCGAGCCGCGCAGGCTCGTCCGGCCACCGGGAGCCCGTCGACAGCAGCAGCTCACCGCCCTCGAGCAGGCGGGCGACGTCGGCACTGTCGGAGACGTGCACCCAGCGGACGGGGACGTCGAGCGCATGGTCCCCCACGACCACGACGGGCGCGCCGGGAGCGAACGCGTCGAGGGCCAGGACCTCCGCCACGGTCGGCAGCACATCGCCCGGGCGCGCGGCGGCCACGGCCGGACGTTCTGTCCGGGGCGATGCGACTTCGTGACGATCAGACACCTGCGGTCCCCTTGTCTCGTGAGTAACGATAAGGATGTCATGATGATGGCGGATACCGACCGGATCCGATCAATCTGTCCGGAGCGCGTCGCCGTCCGGCTCGCCGCGCACGATCCCACCCCCACCCCTCTCGAGGAGTTCACGATGACGCTCATCCGACACCACGTCGACGGACAGGAGACCGGTTCCGACGAGCGCACGGGCCCCGTGTTCGACCCCGCGACCGGGCGGGAGCGTGCGCGCGTGGCGTTCGCCTCGACGGCCGAGACCGAGGCCGCCATCGCCGCAGCCGCGGCGGCCCTCCCCGCCTGGCGCGCCACGAGCCTCATCAAGCGGGCGGACGTCTTCTTCCGGCTGCGGCACCTGCTGGTCGAGCGCACGGACGAGCTGGCGGCCATCATCACGGCCGAGCACGGCAAGGTGCTCTCCGACGCCAAGGGCGAGATCAGCCGGGGCATCGAGAACGTCGAGTTCGCCGCGGGCCTCGTGCACCTGCTCAAGGGCGAGCACTCCGAGCAGGTCTCCCGCGGCGTCGACGTCCACTCGGTCAAGCAGCCGGTCGGCGTCGTCGGCGCGATCACCCCGTTCAACTTCCCCGTGATGGTGCCCCTCTGGATGACGGCGTCGGCGATCGCCTGCGGCAACACCGTCGTGCTGAAGCCGAGCGAGAAGGATCCGTCCGCCGCCCTGTTCCTCGCGCGACTGTACGAGGAGGCGGGGCTCCCGGCGGGTGTGCTCAACGTCGTGCACGGCGACAAGGTCGCCGTCGACGCCCTTCTGGACTCGCCGACCGTGCGCGCCGTGAGCTTCGTGGGCTCGACGCCGATCGCCCGGTCGATCTACGAGCGCGCCGCCGCGGGCGGCAAGCGCGTGCAGGCGCTGGGCGGCGCGAAGAACCACATGGTCGTCATGCCCGACGCCGACCTCGACGCGGCGGCGGATGCCGCGGTGTCCGCCGCCTACGGCTCCGCCGGTGAGCGCTGCATGGCGGTGTCGGTGCTCGTCGCCGTCGGCGACGACGTGGCAGACACGCTCGTCGAGAAGGTGGCGACGCGTATCGCCGGCCTGAAGATCGGGGCGGGCACCGACCCGGCCAGCGAGATGGGCCCCCTCATCACGCGCGAGCACCGCGACAAGGTCGCCTCCTACGTGGCGGGCGCCGCCGCCGAGGGTGCGCGCGTCGTCGTCGACGGCACCGCCCAGACCTTCGAGGGTGACGGCTTCTTCATCGGCGTCTCGCTCCTCGACCGCGTCGCACCCGGGATGAAGGCCTACGACGAGGAGATCTTCGGTCCTGTACTGGGCGTGGCCCGCGTCGCGAGCTACGACGAGGCCGTCGCCCTCATCAACGCGAGCCCGTTCGCGAACGGGACGGCGGTGTTCACGCGCGACGGAGGCACCGCCCGGCAGTTCGAGTTCGACATCGAGGTCGGCATGGTGGGCGTGAACGTTCCGATCCCCGTGCCGGTGGGCGCGTTCTCGTTCGGCGGGTGGCGCAACTCGCTGTTCGGCGACTCGCACATCTACGGCCCGGAGTCGATCCACTTCTACACTCGCAGCAAGGTCGTCACCACCCGGTGGCCCGACCCGAGCGAGAGCCAGATCAGCCTCGGCTTCCCGAGCAACCACTGACGCCGCGAGCACAGGGAGAGAACCGATGACCACCGTTCCCGACACCGGCGCCGCCCCGCTCGCCGACGCCGCCGCCGAGGCGGCGGTCCGCGCCGACGACCGCGGACACGTCTTCCATTCCTGGAGCGCGCAGGCGCTCATCGACCCGATGCCGGTCGCCGGCGGGCAGGGCGCGACGTTCTGGGACTACGCCGGCAACGCGTACCTGGACTTCTCGTCGCAGCTGGTGAACCTGAACCTCGGGCACCAGCATCTCGACCTCGTCTCCGCCATCCAGGACCAGGCGGGACGACTCGCGACGATCCAGCCCTCCATGGCGAACGACACGCGGGGCGAGCTCGCGCGGCGGATCTCCGAGATCTCGCCCGACGGCTTCTCCAAGGTCTTCTTCACCAACGGAGGCGCGGATGCCAACGAGAACGCCGTGCGCATGGCGCGGCTGGTCACCGGCAAGCGCAAGGTGCTCGCGATGTACCGCAGCTACCACGGCAACACCTCCACGGCGATCACGCTGACCGGCGACCCCCGCCGCTGGGCGAACGAGCCGGCCGACGCATCCGTCGTGCACTTCTTCGGCCCCTACGCCTACCGCTCGCCGTTCCACTCGTCCTCGCCCGAGGAGGAGGCTCAGCGCGCCCTGGCCCATCTGGAGCAGACGATCATCCTCGAAGGCGCGTCGACGATCGGTGCGATCATCATCGAGTCGGTCGTGGGCACCAACGGCGTCCTGATCCCGCCGCCCGGATACCTGCCGGGCGTCCGTGAGCTCTGCGATCGTTACGGCATCCTCTACATCGCGGACGAGGTCATGGTCGGCTTCGGACGACTGGGCACCTGGTGGGGCTTCGAGAACTTCGACGTGACCCCCGACCTCATCACCTTCGCGAAGGGCGTCAACTCGGGGTACGTGCCGCTGGGCGGCGTCGTCATCTCCGACGCGATCGCCGCGCACTTCGACACCGTCGCCTTCCCCGGCGGGCTCACCTACTCGGGGCATCCGCTCGCCTGCGCCCCCGGCATCGCGACCTTCGAGGTGTTCCGGCGCGACGGCATCCTCGAGCGTGTGCGCGACCTCGGCGAGCGCGTCGTGCGCCCATGCCTGGAGCAGTTCGCCGAGCGTCATCCGTCGGTGGGCGAGGTGCGCGGCCTGGGGCTGTTCTGGGCGATCGAGCTCGTGCGCGATCGCGAGACCCGTGAGCCCCTCGTGCCGTTCAACGCCTCGGGGGCGGATGCCGCGCCCATGGGAGCCTTCGCCGCGGCGTGCAAGACGGCCGGGCTCTGGCCGTTCACCCACTTCAACCGGGTGCACGTCGCGCCTCCGCTGATCATCTCGGAGGACGACCTCGTCCGCGGACTCGACATCATCGACCGCGCCCTGGACGTCACCGACGCCGAGGTCGCCACGCCCTGACCCCGTGCGGGGCGGGGGTCTGTCCTCGGGGTCGGGCCTTGGGTGGTGGTGTTGGGTGGTGGCGTTGGGGCCTCGGGGTCGAGGCCTCGGGCTCGGGCCGGGGTCGGGGCCGCGGGCGGCCGCTTCAGCAGGTTCGGGGTCGCGATTGGTCGCCATCCCGACCCGCGGGCGGCCGTCCGACAGGTTCGGGGTCGCCAGTTGCCGCCATCCCGACCCGCGGGCGACCGTCCGACAGGTTCGGGGTCGCCAGTTGCCGCCATCCCGACCCGCGGGCGACGAGACGAGACCCCGAACTCGGCTCCAGGCGGCCAGAGGAGACCCCGAACCTGCCCCGGTCCGGATCCGCCCCCCCTTCGTGCGGGCCACCCACGGGCACCCGTCGATCACGAGCCCTCAGCAGGTTCGGGGTCGCCAGTTGTCGCCATCCCGGCCCGTACGCGCCCATCCAGCAGGTTCGGCGTCGCCACTGGTCGCCACCCCGACCCCCAGGCGACCACACCAGACCCCGAACTCGGCTCCAGGCGGCCAGAAGAGACCCCGAACCTAGCCCGGGTCGGGTCCGACCCCTTCGTGCGGGCCACCCACGAGCATCCGTCGATCACGAGCCCTCATCAAGTTCGGGGTCGCCACTGGTCGCCATCCCGACCCAGAGGCGACCACACGAGACCCCAAACCCGCCTGCGGGCGACCACACGAGACCCCGAACCCGCCCGCGGCGACCACACGAGACCCCGAACCCGCCCGCGGCGACCACACGAGACCCCAAACCCGCCCGCACAACCCACCCGCCACAGATCAAACCCGCCCACAGAACCCACCCCCGCGCCGGGCCGCCCTCACCCGCCCCCGAGGCGCGCGACCGGGACGCCCAGCAGTCCCGCGACGGCACGCAGCACGGGCGTCACCGCGTCGATCCCCGGACCCCATCCGACGAGCGCGTGGGCGCCGAGGCCGTCGATCATCGCGAGCACGTGCCAGGCGATCGGCTCGGCCTCCCCCTCGGGGATCGACCCCTGAGCCATCCCACGCGAGATCTCGTCGGCGATGACCCGTCGCCACGCGTCCATCGCCTCGCGCACGCGCGCGGCGAGCGCGGCGTTCCGACTGCCGAGGGCCCACGCCTGCACCCAGACGAGCGTGACCTCGGCGCGCGCCGGGTCCAGCGACGTGCGCACGAGCGCGCCCAGACGCTCCGGAGCCGGCGCATCCGGCAGGAGGGCGCGGACCTCCGCCAGCTCCGTCCCGACGATCTCCGCGAACGTGTCGGCGACGAGGTCGTCCATGCCCGGGATGTAGTGGGCGACCAGACCGGATGCCACGCCGATGCGCGCGGCCACGGCGCGCAGCGTCACGGCGTCGAGCCCTTCGGCGAGCGCGAGGTCGCGCGCGGCCTCACCGATCTCGATGCGGCGCTCCTCCGCGCTGCGCCGCACCCGGCCGGTGGTTGACGACGACGGCATCCGCTCGCTACCCTCCGATGAGTTGATCACGTGATCAACAAACTATCGCATGACCGATCGAGAGTCGAGGAGCCATGGCCTGGCGGATGCCGAGCGAGAGCGCGCCACACGAGCGCACCTGGATGGCCTTCCCCGTCGAGGGCCCGACCCTGGGCGACACCGAGGCCGAGCGCACCGAAGGGTACGATGCCTGGGCGGCCGTCGCCGCGGCGGTCGCGCGATTCGAGCCCGTCACGATGGTCGTCGACCCGAGCGAGACGGCCCGAGCGCGGCGGATGCTCCCGGGCGAGGTCGCCCTGCTCGAGGCGCCCGTCGACGAGTTCTGGATGCGCGACCACGGACCCACGTTCGTCGTCGATGACGAGCGCCCGGGCGTCCTCGGCGCCGTCGACTGGATCTTCAACGGCTGGGGCGCGCACGCGTGGGCCCGCTGGGAGCGCTCGGCCGAGCACGCCCGCATCGTCGCCGCCGAGGTGGGCGCCGAACGGGTCTCCTCGACCCTCGTGAACGAGGGCGGCGGGTTCCACGTCGACGGCGAGGGCACAGTGCTGCTCACCGAGACCGTGCAGCTCGACCCGCGGCGCAACCCGTTCGCCGACCGCGCCCGCGTGGAGGCCGAGCTGCGGCGCACCCTCGGCACGACGAGGGCGATCTGGCTGCCGCGCGGGCTCACCCGCGACTACGACGACTTCGGCACGAACGGACACGTCGACATCGTCGCGACCTTCCCGTCGCCCGGCCGGGTGCTGCTGCACACGCAGACCGATCCGGCCCACCCGGATCACGCCGTCAGCGCCGAGCTCCACGCCCTGCTCGCCGCCCAGACGGATGCCGCCGGCCGCACCCTGGAGGTGATCCCCCTTCCCGCCCCCGAGACGCTGCGCGACGACGAGGGCGTCGTCGACTGGAGCTACGTCAACCACCTGGTCGTCAACGGCGGAGTGATCGCCTGCGGCTTCGGGGAGGAGCGGGCGGATGCGCGGGCGCGCGCGATCCTGGCCGAGGCATACCCGGGGCGGGAGGTCGTCACCGTCGACGCACGGCCGATCTTCGCGCGCGGGGGCGGCATCCACTGCATCACGCAGCAGCAGCCGGCGCTCCGCGCGGCCGGGGCGGCGTCGTGATCGACGTCGTCGAGGCCTCGATCGCCGACCTCCGTGCGGCGCTCGACGAGGGCCGCACGAGCGCGGTCGACCTGGTGCGCGCCTACCTCGCCCGGATCGACGCGTACGACGGCCCCGACACGGCGACGGCGCTGAACGCCGTGGTGGTCCGCAACCCCGGGGCGCTCGCCGAGGCGGAGGCGTCCGACGCCCGCCGCGGGCGCGGCGCGGTGCTCTCGTTCCTCGACGGCATCCCGTACACGGCGAAGGACAGCTACCTCGTCGCGGGGCTCACCGCCGCGGCGGGCTCCCCCGCGTTCGCTGGGCTCGTCGCCCAGCGCGACGCCTTCACCATCGAGCGTCTGCGCGCCGCGGGCGCGATCTGCCTGGGCCTCACGAACATGCCCCCGATGGCGAACGGCGGGATGCAGCGCGGCGTGTACGGCCGGGCCGAGAGCCCGTACTCCGCGGACTGGCTCACCGCGCCGTTCGGGTCGGGCTCGTCGAACGGGTCGGGCACCGCGACGGCCGCCTCGTTCGCGGCCTTCGGGCTGGGCGAGGAGACGTGGTCGAGCGGACGCGGCCCCGCGAGCAACAACGCCCTGTGCGCCTACACGCCCTCGCGTGGCGTCATCTCGACGCGCGGGAACTGGCCCCTCGTCCCCACGATGGACGTCGTCGTGCCGCACACCCGCACGATGGCCGACCTGCTCGCCGTCCTCGACGTCGTCGTCGACGACGACGCGGACGCCCGGGGCGACTTCTGGCGCACGCAGCCCTGGATCGCGCTGCCGTCGCCGTCCTCGCAGCGCCCGGCGGACTACCGCGCCGTGGCGGAGGACGCCTCCGTCTCGGGCCGGCGCATCGGCATCCCCCGCATGTACGTCGACGCGGATCCGGATGCCGGCACGGCGCCCGCACCCGGAGTCGATCCCGGCATCGGCGGCCCCACCGGCCGGCGGATCCGCACGCGCGCCTCGATCGTCGAGCTGTGGCACGAGACCCGCGCCCGCCTCGAGGCGGCCGGAGCGGAGGTCGTCGAGGTCGACTTCCCCGTCGTGAGCAACTACGAGGGCGACCGCGCGGGAGCGCCGACGATCGCGACGCGCGGTCTCGTCTCGCCGGAGTACCTGCGCCGCGAGATCGTCGACCTGTCGGCGTGGGCCTGGGAGGACTTCCTGGCGGCCAACGGCGACCCCGCGCTGTCGACGCTCGCACGCGTGGACGGGTCCCGCATCTTCCCGCACCCGGAGGGTGCCCTCCCCGACCGCTACACCGGGTTCGACGACGACATCGCGACCTATCCCGACTGGGTGCGCGCCCATCCGTCGGCCTCCTGGCGCGACATGCCCGAGCTCGAAGCAGGACTGCGCGGGCTCGAACGCACGCGGCGGCTCGATCTGGAGGAGTGGATGGACAGCCTCGCGCTCGACGCCGTCGTCTTCCCCGCCGTCGCCGACATCGGCGCCGCCGACATGGACGTCGACCCCGTCTCCGCCGACGCCGGGTGGCGGAACGGCGTCTGGGTCGCCAACGGCAACCTCGTGATCCGCCACCTCGGCATCCCGACCGTGACGGTGCCGATGGGCCTCCTGCCCGACATCGGGATGCCCGTGGGGCTCACGATCGCCGGTCGCTCCGGCGACGACACCGCGCTCCTGCGTCTGGGGTGCGCCGTGGAGGCGCTGTGTCCGCCACGCCCCGTCCCCCCGCGGACTCCCCCGCTCCCCGCCGCACCCGAATCCGAGGCATCCCGATGACCGACGCCGCCCGTATGCACGATGTCACCGACGAGACGCGTCGCGTCGTCGACCTCGTCCTGGACTACTCCCGCGAGCGTCTGCTCTCCCGGGACACCCCGCTCGACAAGCCGCTGCCCGCGGCCGAGCTCGCCCGCCTCGCCGGTCGCACGATCTCCGAGCAGGGTCTCGGCGCCGAGCGCGCCCTCGGCGTCTTCACACACGTCCTGGCTCCCGCGTGCATCACCACCGACGACCCGCGCTACCTGTCCTTCATCCCCACCGCTCCCACGAAGGCGGCGGTCGCGTTCGACCTCGTCGTCTCGGCGAGCGCGCTCTACGGAGGGTCCTGGCTCGAAGGCGCAGGGGCCGTGCACGCCGAGAACGAGGTCCTGCGGTGGCTCGCCGACGAGTTCAGGCTGCCCGCGGGCGCCGGTGGCGTGTTCGTGCAGGGCGGGACGCTCGGCAACCTCTCGGCGCTGGTCGCCGCCCGCGAGGCCGCGCGCGTCCGGCGCACCGAGACGGGCGGTCCGGCTCCCGCGCGCTGGGCCGTGGTGTGCAGCTCGCAGGCGCACTCCTCGATCGCCTCGGCCGCGCGCGTCATGGACGTCGACGTCGTGGCGGTCCCGACGGATGCCGACGGGGTCCTCCGCGGCGACGCCGTGGCGCACGTGCTCGCCGAGATCCACGATCGTGTGTTCGCCGTGGTGGCGACGGCGGGCTCGACCAACTTCGGCATCGTCGACGACATCGCGGGCGTCGCCGAGGCCGCGCACGCGCACGGCGTCTGGCTGCACGTCGACGGTGCCTACGGTCTCGCGGGCATGCTCTCCCCGCTCGCGCGCGATCTGTACGCGGGTGTCGAGCACGCCGACTCGGTCATCGTCGACCCGCACAAGTGGCTGTTCGCCCCGTTCGACGCGTGCGCCCTGATCTACCGCGACCCGGAGCAGGGCAGGCGCGCCCACACGCAGCACGCCGAGTATCTCGACACCCTCACCGACCGGTCGGAGTACAGCCCGTCCGACTACGCCGCCCACCTCACGCGGCGCGCCCGGGGCCTGCCCCTGTGGTTCTCGCTCGCCACCCACGGCGCCGCGGCGTACCGCGAGGCGGTCGGCGCGTCGATCGCGCTGGCCCGCCGCATCGCCGCCGAGATCGAGGAACGGCCCGGGTTCGCGCTCGTCCGCCGCCCGCAGCTCGGCGTCGTGGTCTTCGAGCGCGAGGGATGGGCCCGCGCGGACTACGAGGCCTGGTCGCAGCGTCTACTCGACGGGCAGCACGCGTTCGTGACGCCGTCGAGCCACGAGGGGCGCCCGAACGCGCGGTTCGCGATCCTCAACCCGCGGACGACGTTCGACGACCTGACGGGCATCCTCGACACGATGTCCTGACGCGTCGGAGACACAGCGGCCGAGGCGCCGCCAGCCGGGTCCGACGCACTTCAGACAGCGGAATCCGCCTTGATTATTCCCGGCGACGACTGATATCGTCGCCGATCATGGCTCAGACGACGGATAGCGCACCAACTCGCCGCGCTCCTCTCGATGATGTCTCCAAGGCGATCATCGAGCAGCTGCAGGAGGACGGGCGCCGCCCGTACGCCGAGATCGCGAAGGCCGTCGGCCTCAGCGAAGCCGCGACCCGCCAGCGGGTGCAGAAGCTCGTCGACCAGGGCGTGATGCAGATCGTCGCGGTCACCGATCCGCTCCAGCTGGGCTTCGCCCGTCAGGCGATGATCGGCATCCGCGTCTCCGGCGACACCCGCCCCGTCGCCGAGCGGATGAGCACCCTCCCGGGTGTCGACTACGTGGTGTCGACCGCGGGGTCCTTCGACCTGCTGGTGGAGGTCGTCTGCGAGAACGACGACGACCTCATCGACCTGCTCAACGAGCGTATCCGCGCTCTCCCCGAGGTGGTCTCGACCGAGACCTTCGTCTACCTCAAACTCCACCGTCAGCTCTACAACTGGGGGACCCGATGACCATCGACGACGCCGACCTGCAGGCCAAGGCCCGCGACCACCTCTGGATGCACTTCGCACGCCAGTCGGTGATGACCGAGGGCCCCGGGGTCCCCATCATCGTCAAGGGCGAGGGCCACCACATCTGGGACTCGCACGGCAAGCGCTACCTCGACGGGCTCGCCGGCCTCTTCGTCGTGAACGCGGGCCACGGCCGGCGTCGCATCGCCCAGGCCGCCGCACGGCAGGCGGAGGAGCTCGCCTTCTTCCCGCTGTGGTCCTACGCCCACCCGTCCGGCATCGAGGCCGCGGATCGCATCGCGAACCTCGCGCCGGGCGACCTCAACCACGTCTTCTTCTCGACCGGCGGCGGCGAGGCCGTGGAGACGGCGTTCAAGCTCGCCAAGCACTACTGGAAGCTGCAGGGCAAGCCCACCAAGCACAAGGTCATCTCGCGCGCGATCGCCTACCACGGCACGACCCAGGGTGCGCTGGCCATCACGGGCCTGCCCGTCATGAAGCACATGTTTGAGCCGGTGACCCCCGGCGGCTTCCGCGTGCCCAACACGAACTACTACCGGGCCGCCGAGTCGGGGTTCGGCGGCGGCACGCCCGAGGAGTTCGGCCTGTGGGCCGCCGACCGCATCGAGCAGATGATCCAGTTCGAGGGGCCCGAGACCGTCGCGGCGGTGTTCCTCGAGCCGGTGCAGAACGCCGGCGGATGCTTCCCCGCGCCCGCGGGGTACTTCCAGCGCGTGCGCGAGATCTGCGACCGCTACGACGTGCTGCTCGTCTCCGACGAGGTGATCTGCGCGTTCGGCCGGCTGGGCCACTACTTCGGCGCGCAGGCGTACGACTACCAGCCCGACATGATCACCTTCGCGAAGGCCGTCACGAGCGGATACGCGCCGCTCGGCGGCACAATCGTGAGCGACCGCGTCTACGAGCCCTTCGCGCACGGAGACATGTCGTTCCCGCACGGATACACGTTCGGCGGACATCCCGTCTCCGCCGCCGTCGCACTCGAGAACCTCGACGTGTTCGAGGAGGAGAAGCTCCTGGAGAACGTCCGGGAGAACTCCCCGGTCTTCCGCGCGACCCTCGAGAAGCTGCTCGACCTGCCGATCGTGGGAGACGTGCGCGGCGACGGCTACTTCTTCGGCATCGAGCTCGTCAAGGACAAGACGACCAAGGAGACCTTCGACGACGACGAGTCCGAGCGCCTGCTGCGGGGGTTCCTCTCCAAGGCCCTGTTCGACGCCGGTCTCTACTGCCGCGCCGACGACCGCGGCGACCCCGTGATCCAGCTCGCCCCGCCCCTGACGATCGGGCCGGCCGAGTTCGACGAGATCGAGCAGATCCTCCGCTCCGTGCTGACGGAGGCCTGGGCGCGCCTCTGAGCCGCATCATCTCCGCAGAACGCGACGAACTCCGCATCCGATCCCGCGATCGGATGCGGAGTTCGCGTCATCCCGCGGAGTTCGAGCGAGGATGCCCGCCGTTCAGGCGAGGATGCGCGTGTCGATCACCTCGCCGCCACGGAGGGAGAGCCCGGCCGCGAGCGACGGATCCGCCGCGAGGGCGGCGTCGACGCCGAGCTCGGCCAGCGCGAGGGTGTAGCGCAGCGTGGCGTTGGTCAGGGCGAGCGTCGAGGTGAGGGGCACGGCGCCGGGCATGTTGGCGACGGCGTAGTAGATCGCGTCGTGCACGCGGTACGTCGGGTCGCTGTGCGTCGTCGCTCGCGTGCCCTCGAAGCAGCCGCCCTGGTCGACGGCGATGTCCACGAGGACGGAGCCCGGGCGCATCCGCTCGACCATGTCGAGCGTGACGAGCTTCGGCGCGGCGGCTCCGGGGACGAGGACAGAGCCGACGACGAGGTCGGCGTCGGCCACCAGCTCGGCGATGGTGGAGCGGGTGGACACCCGCGTGTCCACCCGGCCGTCGAACCGGTCGTCGAGGCGGCGCAGCTGCGGGATCGAGAGATCGACGATCGTCACGTGCGCGCCGAGACCCACGGCCATCTGCGCCGCGTGGGTGCCCGCGACGCCGCCGCCGATGACGACCACACGGCCGCGCGGCGTGCCGGGCACACCCCCGAGGAGGATGCCGCGCCCTCCGGCGGGTCCGAGCAGCTGCTGCGCGCCGACCTGCACCGACAGCCGGCCGGCGATCTCGCTCATCGGGGCCAGGAGCGGCAGCGACCGGTCGGGCAGCTGCACCGTCTCGTACGCGATGGCGGTGGTGCCCGCCGCGAGGAGGGCCTCGGTGAGCGCGGGTGCGGCCGCCAGGTGAAGGTAGGTGAAGAGGGTCAGGTCGGGGCGCAGGAAGCCGTACTCGGGGGCGATCGGCTCCTTCACCTTCACGAGGAGTTCGGCGCCGCCCCAGACATCCGCGGCGTCCGGCACGACCTCCGCTCCCGCCGCGCGATACGCCTCGTCGGCGAAGCCCGACCCCTCCCCGGCGCCGCGCTCGACGAGCACGCGATGCCCCCGTGCGGCGAGCTCGTCGACGCCGGTCGGGGTCATCCCGACGCGGCGCTCGCTGTCCTTGATCTCTGCGGGAACACCGATGATCATGAGCGGTTCTCCTCCGTGACGGCTCGCCGTCGCGGAGGTTCGGGCGGCGCAGCGCGATCACGATGTCAGGCCCCGCAGACCACGACAAGGGCTTCCGAAGAATTCGCACGAGATCGGCACTCCGTCGAACTAGGATCGGCCCATGCCGATTCCGGGTGCGAATTCTTCGGTGGATGCCGTCGACCTCCGACTCATCGATGAGCTGCGCTCCGACGCGAGGCAACCGCTCAGCCGTCTCGCCTCGGTGCTCGGCCTCGCCGCATCGACCGTCCACGGCCGCATCGCGCGCCTCGTCTCGCGCGGCGTCATCCGGCGCTTCACCGTCGAGGTCGATCCGACGGCCCTCGGCTACCAGACGGAGGCGCTCGTCTCCGTACGGATCCGTCCCGGCGCACGCGCACAGCTCACCCGGTTCGCCGACGAGCTGAAGAGCCATCCCGATGTCGCGCAGTACTTCTACGTGGCCGGTGCGGAGGACTTCGTCATCCACTTCCGCGGGCGTGACAGCGCGGACCTGCGTGCGTTCGTCACCGATCACCTGTCGACGCACTCCATCGTGGCGGCGACCAACACGAGCCTCATCTTCGAGCGCACCGACGGCCTGCGCGGCGTCTGAGCCCGCACCCTTCGTCCGGACCGCGCGCGGTCCCGGTCGATCCGTCCGGATCTCGCCCGCCCCGGTCATCGCGCGAGATCGGATCGCTACACGGACGAAACAGGTCGACCCTAGTATTCGAGCACCCGAAACGCCCTCACCATCAGGAGGAACCACGAACGAGTCGCTCGCCGCGCCTGCGGCATCCTCGAACCGCACGGCCCATCTCGCCCGTACGCTCGGCCTCTGGTCCATCGTGGGACTGGGGCTCGGCTACATGACCCCGACGGTCGTGTTCGACACCTTCGGCAACGTCGCGGTCGAGACGAACAACGTCGTCCCCGCCGCCTACGCCGTCGCGCTCATCGTCATGGGCTTCACCGCCATCAGCTACGGCAAGATGGTCGGCGTCATCCCCAGCGCGGGCTCCGCGTACACGTACGTCCGCGAATCGATGCACCCGAGCCTCGGCTTCCTCGTCGGCTGGACCTCGCTCATCGACTACCTGCTGCTGCCGATGGTCAACGCGCTGATCCTCCGCAGCTACATGGAGGCGCTGTTCCCCGACATCCCCGGCTGGGTGTGGGTCGTGGTCTTCACCACCGGGGTCACGGGCGTCATCTATCTGACGATGCGCGGCACGTCGAACGTCAACATGCTGCTGCTCATCTTCTCGATCGTCGTGATGGCGGTCTTCGTGATCATGGTCGTCGTCCAGCTGGCGCAGGGCGCGGGCGCCGGCACGGTGGCATCCGTCCAGCCCTTCATCCACCCCGAGGTCTCCTTCGGCGCGGTCCTCGCCGGCGCGACGATCGTCTGCTTCTCGTTCATCGGCTTCGATGCCGTGACGATGTACGCGGAGGAGGCGAAGAGCCCGAAGATCATGCCGCGGGCCATCCTGCTGACGGTGCTCGTCGGCGGCGCGATCTTCCTCGTGGCCGCCTACTTCACCCAGCTCCGCTTCCCCGACCACGAGGCCTTCCCGCCGGAGGCGATCGCCGACTCGACGCTCCCCGAGATCGGCTCGCAGGTCGGCGGGCTCGTCCTGCAGTCGGTGCTCACGGCGGCGGGCTTCGCGGCGACCCTGGCGTCCTGGCTGGCCTCGCACGCCTCGGTCGCGCGCATGCTGCTCGTCATGGGGCGCAACGGCGTGCTGCCTCGTCGCTTCTTCGGGTACATCAGCCCCCGCACGCACACGCCCGCGTTCACGGTCGTCCTCGTCGGCGTCGTGAGCCTCGCCGCCATCGCGTTCACGCTCGACCAGATCGTCGACTACATCAACTACGGCGCCCTGATCGCGTTCACCTTCGTGAACATCTCGGTGATCGCGTGGTTCGCGGTGCGCCGCGGGCGTCGCAAGACGCCGCGCGACATCCTGAGCTACATCGTGATGCCGGCGATCGGCATGGCCCTCACCGGCCTGCTCTGGGTGAACCTCGACGACCACGCCCTGACGGTGGGGCTGATCTGGACGGGTCTGGGTCTGCTCTACTTGGTCTTCCTGACCCGCGGGTTCCGGCGACCGATCGCGTCGTTCGACGAGAACCAGCCCGTCACCGGGTTCAACAAGATCGTGGAACCCGGTCCCCGCTCGCAGATCTGAGCCGGGACCGACGCCCGAACGGGGCGGGGATGCCACGTCGCATCCCCGCCCCGTTCGGCGCGTGCGCGCGCCATTCCTGCACCACTGTCAAATTAGCCGCTTCTTTCGACATTTTCATCCGATAGGGATGCTGCATCCTTCATAGTCTCGGAACATCGCCCACCCGGCGGGCCACCGAGCGCGAGACGAGGAGCAGCACCCGTGACGACGATCCCGCGCGCCGCCTACTTCGTGTCCGACTCCACGGGCATCACGGCGGAGACCCTCGGCCGGGCGCTCCTGGTCAATTTCCCCGGAGTCGCCTTCCGGCACCACACGGTGCCGTTCGTCGACTCCGCCGACGGCGCCGCCGCCGTCGCACGCGAGATCGACCGCGCGGCCGACGCCGGCGAGCAGCCCATCGTGTTCCACACGGTGCGCTCCCCCGCCGTCGCCCGAGTCCTGCGCGACGCGCGCGCGACGCACATCGACCTCCTCGGCGGCCATCTGACCGAGCTCGAACAGGCGCTCGGCACGACCGCCTCCGAGCAGCTGGGGTCCTTCCACACCGTGGGCGACACCGAGCAGTACTTCGCCCGCATGCGTGCGGTCGAGTACGCGATCGAGCACGACGACGGCCAGAGCCTTCGCGCCCTCGGTCAGGCCGACGTGATCATCGTCGCCCCGTCGCGCTGCGGCAAGACGCCGACCACCATGTACCTCGCCCTGCAGTACGGCCTGCTCGTGGCCAACTACCCGCTCACCGACGACGACTTCCCCACCGAGGGGCTCCCCCGACCCGTCGCCGCGTACGCCTCGCGCTGCTTCGGTCTCACCACGACGCCGCTGCGGCTCAGCCAGGTGCGCCACGAGCGCCGACCGGACTCCACGTACGCGAGTCTCGCCCAGTGCACCCTCGAGCTGCGCCGCGCCGAGGACCTCTACCGACGCACCCACATCCCGTTCGTCAACTCGTCGACCAAGAGCGTCGAGGAGATGTCCGCGGTCATCATGCAGTCCCTCAAGCTCCGCGCCTGACCGGCGCGGCCCCCACCGCGCACACCCGCGCACCTGACAGGAAGGCCCGACACATGAGCAGCATCCTCTGGTTCGATCAGCTCGGCATGGCAGACCTCCCCGCCGTCGGCGGCAAGAACGCCTCGCTCGGCGAGATGGTCTCGCACCTCTCCTCGCTCGGGGTGAGCGTGCCGGGCGGGTTCGCGACGACCGCCGACGCCTATCGCGCGTTCCTCGCCGAGGGCGGGCTGCGCGAGCGCATCGCCGCCGCGATCGCCGAGGTCGACGTCGAGGACGTCACCGCCCTCACGCGCGCGGGCACCCAGATCCGCGCCTGGGTCGAGGAGCAGCCCTTCCCGGCCGAGCTCGACGCCGACATCCGCGCCGCCTACGTGCGGCTCGCCGGGGAGCACCCGGACGCGTCCTTCGCGGTCCGTTCGTCCGCCACGGCGGAGGACCTGCCGGATGCCTCGTTCGCCGGCCAGCAGGAGACCTTCCTCAACGTCGCCGGGGTCGAGAACGTGCTCGCCGCGATCCGTTCGGTCTTCGCGTCGCTCTACAACGACCGGGCGATCGCCTACCGCGCCCACCACGGCTTCGACCACGACGAGGTCGCCCTGTCCGCGGGCATCCAGAAGATGGTGCGCTCCGACATCGGCGCGGCCGGCGTCATGTTCACGGTCGACACCGAGTCGGGCTTCGACGACGCGGTCTTCATCACGAGCTCGTACGGGCTCGGCGAGGCCGTCGTCCAGGGCGCCGTGAACCCCGACGAGTTCTACGTCTCCAAGGTCGCCCTGCGCGCGGACCGGCCCGCGGTCCTCAAGCGCTCGGTGGGCGAGAAGGCCATCGCGATGCGGTACACGGATGCCCGGGAGGCGGGCGCCTCGACGCGGTTCGAGGACGTGCCCTCCGCCGACCGGCGGCGCTTCTCGATCGACGACGCCGACCTTCTCGAACTGGCGCGGCAGGCGCTCGTGATCGAGGAGCACTACGGCCGCCCGATGGACATCGAGTGGGGCAAGGACGGCCTCGACGGACGCATCTACATCCTGCAGGCGCGGCCGGAGACCGTCGTCTCCCGGGTCGAGGCGGGGGTCATCCGCCGCTTCGTGCTCGGCGCCCGCGGCGAGGTCGCCACGGCGGGGCGCGCGATCGGGCAGCGCATCGGCGCGGGGCCGGCCCGAGTCCTCCGCAGCCTCGACCAGATGGCCGACTTCCAGCCCGGCGAGGTGCTCGTCGCCGACATGACCGATCCCGACTGGGAGCCCATCATGAAGCGGGCGAGCGCGATCGTGACGAACCGCGGAGGGCGCACGTGCCACGCCGCGATCATCGCGCGCGAGCTCGGCATCCCGGCCGTCGTCGGAACCGGTGACGCGACCTCGCTCATCGCCGACGGGGACGAGGTCACGGTGTCCTGCGCCGAGGGCGACACGGGGTTCGTCTACCGCGGCATCCTCCCGTTCGAGGAGGAGATCACGCGCCTCGACTCGATGCCGGACTCCCCGGTGAAGATCATGATGAACGTCGGCACGCCCGACCAGGCCTTCTCCTTCTCGCGCCTGCCGCACCGCGGCGTCGGCCTCGCGCGCCTCGAGTTCGTGATCAACCGTCAGATCGGCATCCACCCGCGCGCGCTCCTCGAGTTCGAGACGCTGGACGGCGACCTGCGGGGCCGGATCGCGGAGGCGACCGCCGCGTACGACTCGCCGCGCGACTACTTCGTGCGCCGCGTCGCCGAGGGGGTCTCGATGATCGCGGCTGCGTTCTGGCCCGAGCCGGTCATCGTGCGCCTGTCGGACTTCAAGTCGAACGAGTACGCCAACCTCGTCGGGGGCGAGCTCTACGAGCCCCACGAGGAGAACCCCATGCTCGGCTACCGCGGCGCCTCGCGATACATCTCCCCGGACTTCCGCGCGTGCTTCGACATGGAGTGCGAGGCGCTGCGCTTCGTCCGCGACGAGATGGGCTTCACCAACGTGCAGGTGATGGTGCCCTTCGTCCGGACCGTCGGCGAGGGACACGCCGTCGTCGAGCTGCTCGCCGAGAACGGCCTGCGGCGGGGCGAGAACGACCTGAAGGTCATCATGATGTGCGAGCTGCCCTCGAACGCGCTCCTGGCGGAGCAGTTCCTGGAGTTCTTCGACGGGTTCTCCATCGGCTCCAACGACATGACCCAGCTCACCCTGGGACTCGATCGCGACTCGGGCCTCGTCGCCTCGACGTTCGACGAGCGCGACCCCGCCGTCCTGGCGCTCCTCTCGATGGCGATCGCGGCGTGCCGCGCCGCCGGCAAGTACGTCGGCATCTGCGGGCAGGGCCCCTCGGATCACCCCGACCTCGCCGAGTGGCTCGTCGCGGAGGGCATCGAGTCCGTGTCGCTGAATCCCGACACGGTCGTCGAGACCTGGCTGCGCCTGTCGCGGGCCGCCACCTCCGGCACGAGCGCCCTGACCTCCGCCTAGCTCGCGCCCCCGCCTCTCTCGCCCCCGCCCGCCCGTCCCCGCCCGGCGCGTGGGGCGCAGGGAACCCCGCACGAACGAACGAACTCCGCACCCGATCCCGCGATCGGGTGCGGAGTTCGTCACATCCTGCGGAGTTCGTCGCCACGGATGCGACGGACGGCCCGCGCGGACGGACCGCTCGCGCGGACGGGCCGCCGCCCGCTCGGGTAGCGTCGTACGGTGACTTCCTCCGACACCTACACCGTGGCCACCGACGGCGCCTGCAAGGGCAACCCCGGACCGACCGGATGGGCGTGGGTCGGCGAGGACGGGCAGTGGGCCGCGGGGGCGATCCCCGTGGGGACGAACAACATCGGCGAGCTCATGGGACTGCTCAAGGCGATCGAGGATCACGCCGACGTGGCGCACCTGACCGTGCAGGCCGACTCGAAGTACGCGATCGACACCTACTCCTCGTGGATGGACGCCCACCGCCGCCGCGGCTGGAAGACCTCGACGGGAGCGCCCACGAAGAACCGCGACCTGCTCGAGCAGCTGATCGAGGCGCGCGACGCGCGACGCGAGGCCGGCCTCCCCGACGTCGTGCTCGAGCACGTCCGCGGCCACCGCGGGCACGTGCTCAACGAATGGGCGGACGAGCGCGCCGTCCGCGGCGCCGAGCATGCCGCGAAGGGGACGGCGAGCGCCTGGTCCTCCCTCGGCGGGCTCCACCCCGCGCTCGACGTGTCTGCCGCGCCGACCAAGAGGCGCTGACCCACTCTCCTCCCCTGCCCGCCCCCTCCGGGCCTCCGGCGCCCCCGTCGGCGGTTCACAACTCCGGAGAACTCCTCCGTCCCGGGGTTCTCGGCCCGCCTCGCTGGCCCGGGGCCGAGATTCTCCGGAGTTGTGAACGCCGCAACAGGGTGACGCCGCGACGGGGTGACGGGCGGCCGGACGCTCAGCCCCCGAGCACGTGCTGCAGGGCGTCCAGGGCGGGCCGCTGCCCGGCCACCAGACGGGGGCGGGCCTCGGCGAGGAGCATCCACTCGGCGCGGTCGACCTCGGGGAACGCCCGCGCGACACCCGATCGGGGCGGCCACTCCATCTCGAACTCCCCGAAGACGAAACCGGGAGGGTCCAACCCCGCGCCGTCGCCGCAGAGGACCGTCACGGTCTTGCGTCCCGAGGCGTAGGCGAACGTCCCGAGCTCCGCGTACGCCACGTCGGGCGGGTCGACGCCCAGCTCCTCGCGGAACTCCCGCACCGCCGCCTCCCGCGCAGACTCGACGGCCGGGTCGTACTCGCCCTTGGGGATCGACCACGCGCCCTCATCCTTGCGCGCCCAGAACGGACCGCCCATATGGGCGACGAGCACCGACACCCCGCCGTCCGGATCGACCCGGTACAGCAGGATGCCGGCGCTCGCCACGGTCATCGGCGGCCGGCTCCGCGGATCACGCCGGGCGCGAGGCGGGCGAGACCGAGTACGTCTCCTGCGGGTCGGTCACCGCGACACCCTGCAGCGCGTCGTTGACGGCGGCGTAGGTCGCGTCGTCGAGCGTGATGTCGGAGGCCTTGACCGTGTCCTCCAGCTGCTCCGGACGGGAGGCGCCGACGAGCGCCGCCGCGATGTTCGGGTTGTGCAGGACCCAGGCGAGAGAGAGCTGGGGCACCGTGATGCCCGCCTCCTCGGCGATGGGCGTGAGCTTCTGGACGGCCTCGAGCACCTCGTCGCGGAGGAACCGCTTGATGAAGTTCGCCCCGCTCTTCTCGTCGGTCGCGCGCGATCCGGCGGGCACCGGCTGACCGGGCAGATACTTGCCGGTCAGAACGCCCTGCGCCATCGGCGACCACACGATCTGCGAGATCCCGAGCTCTTCCGAGGTCGGGATGACCTTGTCCTCGATCACGCGCCACAGCGCGGAGTACTGAGGCTGGTTCGAGACGAGCTGGAAGCCGAGCTCCTTCGCGAGGGCGTGGCCGTCGCGCAGCTGCTCGGCGGTCCACTCGCTGACGCCGATGTAGAGCGCCTTGCCCTGACGGACGATGTCGGCGAAGGCCTGCATCGTCTCTTCGAGCGGGGTCTCGTAGTCGTAGCGGTGGGCCTGGTAGAGGTCGACGTAGTCCACCTCGAGCCGACGGAGCGAGCCGTGGATGCCGTCCATCAGGTGCTTGCGCGAGAGCCCGGTGTCGTTGGGGCCCTTGCGGCCGATCGGCCAGTAGACCTTCGTGAATATCTCGAGGTTCTCCCGCTGCTGACCCTGCAGCGCCTTGGCCAGGACGACCTCCGCGGCCGTGTTCGCGTAGGCGTCGGCCGTGTCGAAGGACGTGATGCCGAGGTCGAGTGCCTTGTGCACCGTCGCGATGGCGGCGTCGTCGCCGACCTGCGAGGCGTGCGTCACCCAGTTGCCGTAGGTGATCTCCGAGATCTTGAAGCCGCTGTTGCCGAGGTACCGATAGTTGACCATCCCCCCACGCTACCCGGCGGGCGAGGCGCGGGGGCCGGGTCAGTCGACCGGGACGGAGGCGGCGACCTCGCGGTCCTCCTCCGTCGCGACGAGCTGTCCGCAGGCGCCGTCGATCTCCTTGCCGCGGGTGTCGCGGAGGGTCGTGGGGATGCCCGCGTCGTTGAGCCGGCGGACGAACTCGTTCTGCACGGGGACCTCCGATGCCGTCCACACCGATCCGGGCGTGGGGTTCAGCGGGATCGGGTTCACGTGCACCCAGCCGCGCCCGCGCGCGTTGAGCTTCTCGGCGAGGAGGTCCGCGCGCCACGCGTGGTCGTTCATGTCCTTGATGAGGGCGTACTCGATCGAGACCCGGCGCCCCGTCTTGTCGAAGTAGGCCCGCGCGGCGTCGAGGGCCTCGTCGACCTTCCACCGCGAGTTGATCGGGATCATCTCGTCGCGCAGGTGGTCGTCGGGAGCGTGCAGCGACAGCGCGAAGGTGACCGGGATGTCCTCCGCCGACAGCTTGGTGATCGCCGGCACGAGACCGACGGTCGACACCGTGATCCCGCGCGCGCTCATGCCGAGCCCGTGCTTCTTGTCGACCATCGTGCGCACCGCCTGCATCACGCGGTTGTAGTTGGCGAGGGGCTCTCCCATCCCCATGAAGACGATGTTGGTGACCCGCTCGTCCTCGTGTCCGACGCGGCGCGGATCGCCGAGGCCGCCGTCGGCGATGAGGCGGTTCGCGCGGACGACCTGCTCGACGATCTCCGCCGCGGACATGTTGCGGGTGAGCCCCGCCTGACCGGTCGCGCAGAACGGGCAGTTCATGCCGCAGCCGGCCTGAGACGACACGCACAGCGTGATGCGCCCCGTGTAGCGCATCAGCACGGACTCGACGAGCGCGCCGTCGTGCAGCTTCCAGAGGAACTTGATCGTGTCGCCGCGGTCGGTCTCGAGCCGGCGCACCTCGGTGAGCAGCGGCGGCAGCAGCGCGTGCACGAGCTCGTCACGACCGGATGCCGGCAGGTCGGTCATCTCGGCGGGGTCGGCGGTGTAGTGGTGGAAGTAATGCTTCTCGAGCTGGCCGGCGCGGAAGGCGGGCAGGCCGAGATCCTTCACGCGCGCGACGCGCTCCTCGGGGGTGAGGTCGGCGAGGTGGACGGGCGGCATCCCCTTCTTGGGGGCGGCGAACTGCAGGAGCGGACGCCCGTCCGCGTCCTTCCGCTGGGTCCATCCCTCGGTACGGGGACGCACCTGACGGGGTCGGGTCGGGCGCACGGGACCGGGTTCGCTCATCCGTCCAGGGTACCGGCGGCGGCTGGGGGAACGCCGGGGTCGATCGGGTCGTCGAGTGTGCCGCGTCGGCGCATCACCGCCCACACGCAGGTCAGGGTGAAGGCGAGCACACCGCTCGAGAGGATGCAGACGAGATAGCGCACGCCGTAGCCGGGGGCGATGGAGGCGACGCCGATGACGCCGGCCGCCCCGAGGGTCACCGCCTCGACGTCCCAGACGGACAGGAGGGCCCCCGCGGCGGCGGATGCGACGACGGCGGCCACGAACGGGAACTGCAGCCGCAGGTTCACGCCGAAGATCGCGGGTTCGGCGATCCCGAAGGACGCCGGGACGCCGGCGCCGGCGGCCACCGCCCGCAGCCGCGAGCGGCGCCGCGCCAGCAGGGCGACGGCGAAACAGGCGCCCGCCTGCGCGAGGTTCGACGCCCCGGCGACGGGGAAGATGAACGAGCCGCCGCCTCCGATCAGTCCGAGCTCCAGCGAGACGAGGCTCTGGTGGAGGCCCGTGACGACCAGCAGCGGGTAGATCGCGCCGATGAGCGCCCCGCCGAACACCCCCGTAGCGTCGTACACGGTGGTGACGAGACCGGCGAACGCATCGCCCAGCAGCCGTGCCGCGGGCCCGATCACGAGGAAGGCGAGCACGCCGGTGAGCAGCAGCGTGAGCATCGGCACGAACAGGAACGCCGCGGCGCCGCGCAGGGAGCGCCGGAGCCCCCGCTCGATGGCGGCCAGGACGGCGGAGACCACGATGACGGGAACGACCGTGCCGCGGTAGTCGACGCCGAGGACGTCGATGCCGGCGAGCGTCCAGCTGCCGCCGCCCTGCAGCTGCAGCGCCGGGAAGGCGCCGCTGTCCACGATGAACGGGGCGGCGACGAGGGCGGCGCCCATGGCACCGCCGAGGTAGGGCGACCCGCCGAACCGTTCGACCGCGGAGAAGCCGATGAGCACGGGCAGGAGCGCGAACACCCCGATCCCGATGATCCCGACCAGCGCGGCCGGGCCCGCGAGCCACGGCGCGAGCGCGACGAGCGACTCGTCCAGGAACACCCCGGGGGCGCTCACGAGGTTGTGGAGGGCGAGGAGGAGTCCGCCTGCGACGAACACCGGCAGGAGCGGCGTGACGATGTCGATCAGCAGATGCAGCGGCCGCAGGATCACCCGCGCCCGCGGCGCATTCCCCTCCGCACGCCGAGCGGAGGCGTCGGAGGACGAGCCGGCGTCGGATGCGGCGGCGCGGGCGCGCTCCAGGGCGGCGTGGACGCCGGCGACCGCGCCCGGGCCGACCACGACCTGGACCTGATCCCCGCCCCGCGCGACGCCCAGGACGGCGGCGACCCCCGAGAGGCGCGCCTCGTCGACGGAGTCCGGGTCCGCGACGGTGATCCGCAGCCGTGTCGCGCAGTGGGTCGAGACCGAGACGTTCCCCGCCCCACCGAGCGCGGCGAGGATCTCTCCCGCCACGCCGTCCTGCGCCTCCATGCGGCTCCCGCCCGTCGCGCCCCAGCGTAGCCAGTCATCGGGTGGTCCACCGACGCCCCTCGGGCGCGCCACAGACCCCCGGGCACGCGCCCGGGGGTCTGTGGATGCGCGACGCTCAGCGCGTCGGTCGCGGGTCCGACGTCGCGGCGATGTCGTGCGCGTAGTTCGACGGGATGTCGGCCCACCGGCCGAGCCCGTTCGAGCCGTAGGAGCGGTCGACGGTCACCGACGAGCCGGAGATGTCCACCTTCACCGTGGGGGCGAGGGTGCCGCCGCGGACGAAGTCGTCGCTCGTGCCGATCGTGTCGATGAACGACTGCACGAGGCCGCCGGGCATGACGTAGTGCGAGTACGCCTGGAACTGACCCGGGTTCTGGTTGTAGTCCGGTGCGTACGGGAAGCCGGCGGCGAAGTTGAGGTTCGACGGGCTGCCGAGCGCGAGCCCGGAGCCCCGGTTGACCGGCTCGAAGTCGCTGCGGATGCCGTCTCCGACGAAGCCGTAGACGCCCTCGGGACCGTCGACCCCCGCCGCGTAGGTGCTGCGGTGGGTGATCGTGAAGAGGTAGTACTTGCCGTCCTTGATGTAGATCTGCGGACGCTCGGTCTGGTCGTTGACGCAGTTCGCCGAGAGGATCGGCGGCAGGAACGTCCAGTCGGTCAGCGCGGCGTTGTCCGCGACGGCGAGGCCGACGTTCGCGAGCTGGTAGTGCGCGCCGCGATCCATGACCTCGTCGGCCGTCTCGGTGTACGGGTCGCCGGGTCGGTAGCCCATGTCGGCCTCGGTGCACACGCGGTCGCCGCGCACGGAGGCGGTGTTGCCCTCGAACACCATGTAGGTCTTGCCCGGGTGGGCGGGGTCCTCGAAGGTGAACGGGTCGCGGAAGTTGAAGAACTCGTTCTGCTCGCCGTTCTGGTAATAGGTGCCGTCGGCCTGCAGCATGTCGTGCTGGTCACGGAAGCCGGTCATCCACACGCCGTTCTCGTCGGCGAAGATGCGTCCCTCGCTCTGGACGATGCGCGGGTCGTAGGGCTTGCGGTTGCTGCCGTCCTCGTTGCGGTAGAACGCCACGGCCGTGTAGAAGATGCGCAGCTTGTTCCCGTCGAAGATGCGGGTCGAACCCGACCACTCGGTCTGGTGACTGAAGGACTGGTCCTCGAAGACGGCGCCGGACGCCCCATCGGGGAAGACGTGGCCGCCGTAGGTCCAGCCGCCGTTCTCGGGGCGCTCGGCGACGTCCGCCTTGCGGTAGAAGTAGCCGAGACGGGCGTAGGTGTGCCGGTCGTCGAAGCCGAGGCTGCGATCGGCCACGAGCGAGAAGACGACCTCCCAGCCCTTGAAGCTGGGCTGGTCGCTCGTGCCGTCGGTGAGGGTCCAGCTGTCCCAGACCCAGACCTGACCGTTGCTCATGTCCGGGAAGTCCTGCGGGACCGTCGGCATCGTGTACTCCTCGGGCAGGGAGTTCTCCCTCGAGGGCGCCGACGGGTCGCTCATCGCCGCGATCTGGCGCGCGTCGGCGCGCGTCCACTTGGCCGTGAAGTCGTCGGCGGGGTCGTACGCCTGCTGACTGTGCGACGTCGGAGCCGGGAAGCCGGGGACCGGTTCGGGCTCGACGGCGGCGGATGCCGGCGACGCGGAGAGAAGGGTCGCAGCGGTGGCGGCGGCGGCGAGCAGGGCCGCCGCCCGCCGGAGGGAACGCCGCGGGGTGCGCGTGGTGGTGGTCACGTCTGTCTGCTTTCTGAAGGGCGTGCGGCGTGGTCGTGGACTCTCGCTGAGGAGGCTAAGGGACGGGAGGGGAATCTGTCAAACGTTTGACATACCGGCGATCCGTCTGCGACACTTCCCATGGCGGCCTCCTTCGAGGCTCCCGTGGTCCGACTCTCCGGGCACCTCTCGCCCGACCCACCTTCCACGCGCCGACGCGGCCCGCACGACACGCCCGTCGCACCCTCCACCCTTCAGGAGTGCCATGTTCACCTCCCACCCGACGCGGCGTCGCCGCGCTGTCCTGGCCGGCATCGCGCTCGGCGCGCTGGCGGTCCCGGCCGTCGCGGCGTCCGCGTCCGCCGCCTCCGACGTCCAGACGCTCGAGGCGACCTCGCTCGACACTGCCGCCGCCGCGCTGGTCGGCGACAACGTCCGCCTCGTCTCCGCACGCCTCGTACACGGTCGCGACGTGCAGGTCGGGTCCTTCTCCGGCCTCAAGCTCAGCCCCGCGATCGGCTCCGGACTCGCACTGACCACCGGATCGCTGCGCGCGGCAGATCCGGCCGCGTCCGCCGACGTCGACTTCTCCCGCTCGGCGCTGACCGGCTCCAACGAGAAGGCGACGACGACGGGCGACCTCGGGGGCGCCGGCTCCGCGGAGCTCACGGCGCTGACCGGATCCACGACGTACGACGCGGCTCAGGTGGCGCTCACCGTGGTCCCGTCCGGCGACACTCTGTCAATCGTTTACCAGTTCGGCAGCGAGGAGTACCCCACCTGGTCGCAGAGGGAGTACACCGACGCGCTGGGCATCTTCGTGAACGGCACCCTGTGCTCGCTCGTCGGGTCCGAGCCCGCCGGGATCGCGACCGTCAACGAGACGGCGCAGGCCGCGTCGTTCGTCGGCAACCTCGACGGCTCGCACCCCACCGAGATGAACGGGTACACGACCGCACTCACCTGCACCGCGCCCGTCCAGCCCGGAGCGGAGACCACGATCGTGGCGGCGGTGGGCGACACCCTCGACGGCCAGCTCGACACCACCCTCCTCCTCGCCGCGCGCGGCATCGCCTCGACTCCCGGGTCGGCGACGCCCCACCCCACGTCCACTCCGACCTCGACCCCGACCGATCCGTCGACGACCCCCTCGGAGACCCCGTCCACGGTCCCCTCGGCGACGACCGGTGCGACCGGCGCCGCCGCCGCCGGCCCGTCGACCCCGGGCGGCCTCGCGCGCACCGGTGGCGACGGCGGTCTGCTCCTCGCCGCCATCGCCGGGGGCTCGCTGCTGGCCGCCGCGGGAGCCGGGCTGGTCGTCCGCAGCCGACGCCGTGCCGCGGACGCGGACGCATCATGACGACCGCCGCGCGACGCACGCTGCAGTCCGGCTTCGCCGCGCTGCTCGTCGCCGGCGCGGTCGCCTGCGGCACCCCCGCGTGGGGTGCCGCAGGCTCCGCCCTGCCGGCCGAGACCTCGACGACGATCACCCCCGAGGCGACGACCACCGACGTCTCATGGACCCTCCCCGACGGCGCCCTCCCCGGCGACACCGTCACGCTCTCGCTGCCCGACCACGCCGGCGGAGTCCTCGCCGACGGACGATGGATCTCCGCCTCCGGCGCCGTCGTCGGCGACGCGACCCTCGAGGCGGACGGCCGGCTCTCGATCCTGCTCACCGACGCCGCCGCCGACCCCGCCAACCGGTCGGGTGAGACCGTGGTGACGACCGTGGGCACCGAGACGCCCGGCGAGACCACGAGCGCACAGTTCTCGCCGACGGGCACCCTGCCGGCGGGCGAGGTGCCGGGCGAGTTCCACGGCACCGTCGACAGGACCGACGCGAGCAAGTACGGAGCCTGGGTGCCGGGCGAGCCGCGCATCCAGTGGACCATCGAGACCCCGCGGGGCCCGTGGGACCAGGTGACCGTCGCAGACCCCGCCCCGGTCGGCTCGCAGGTCGACTGCAGCGCGGGCATCGGCGTCCGGTCCACCACGCGCACCGCGCCCGACACCGGCTACCTCATCGATCTCGCCCCCGTCGCGGCCGAGCGCGTGTCGACGACGTGCGATGCGACCGGCATCTCGGTGACGGTGGCCCCGGTCGCGCTCGACGAGATGCTCGAGGTGCGCTTCCTCGCCGACGTGACCGATGCGACCGCGGACGCCGCGAACACGGCGGAGGTGAGCGCCACCCGCACCGGCGAGCCCGTCGTCGAGCGGACCACCGACCTGCGCCCCGCGCCGATCGAGCCCACCCCGACGCCCACACCCACACCCACCCCGACACCCACACCCAGCGAGCCGACGCCGAGCGAGCCCACCCCGACCCCGAGCGAGTCCACCCCGCGCCTGCCGGCGACCGGTGGAGACCAGGCCGCCGCAGCCGCGGCCGGCACGGCGGGCGTCCTCGCCCTCATCGCGGGCGGGATCGCGCTCGGCCTCGCCCGTCGCCGAGGAGGAGCCTCCGCATGACCGACACGTCCGACCCGACCGCCGCGACGACCCGGCCCGTGCGTCGCCGGGCGCTCGTCGTCCTGCTCGCGGGCATCGCGACGGTCGCGGTCGGCGTGCTCGTCTTCACGCTGTCGCTTCCGCCGCAGTCGGCACCCGAGCCGACCGCGCCGCCCACCGCGGCGCCCGCGCCGGAGGCGCGCACGTTCGAGCGCCCGGCCTCATGGGAGCAGTACCGCCCGTCCTACCACGTCACACCGCCCGCCCACTGGATGAACGATCCGCAGCGGCCGATCTACGTGGACGGCACCTGGCACCTGTACTACCTGTACAACGCCGACTACCCCGACGGCAACGGCACGGAGTGGTACCACGCGACCTCCGACGACCTCGTGCACTGGCACAACGAAGGCGTCGCGATCGAGAAGTACCGCAACGGCCTCGGCGACATCCTCACCGGCAGTGCCGTGGTCGACGAGGAGGGGACGGCCGGATTCGGCCGCGGCGCCGTGGTCGCCCTCGTCACCCAGCAGGACGACGGCGTGCAGCGCCAATCGCTGTTCGGCTCGACCGACGGCGGCTACACGTTCCAGCCCTACGCGGGGAACCCGGTCATGCAGAACCCCGGCGTCGTCGACTGGCGCGATCCCAAGATCATCCGGGACGAGGCATCGGGTCGGTGGGTCATGGCGCTCGCGGAGGGGTCGCGCCTGGGCTTCTACACGTCTGCCGACCTGATCTCGTGGACCTACACGTCGGACTTCGTCTCCGATGCGCTCGGCCTGCTCGAGTGCCCCGACCTCTTCGAGATGGTCGACCCCGCGACCGGGCGACGCACGTGGATCCTCGCCGCGAGCGCCGATGGCCGCGCGGAGGGCCGCACGACCGGACTCGCCTACTGGACGGGCTCCTGGGACGGCGTGCGCTTCACGGCCGACGACCCCGCACCCCAGTGGCTCGACGACGGTGCGGACTTCTACGCCGCCGTCACCTGGGAGGACCCCACGCGCCCCGGCGCCTCACGTCTGACCGAGCGCTCCGCGCTCGGATGGATCAACAACTGGGCCTATGCCCGCGATCTCCCCACCCGCGACTGGCAGGGAGGGACGCTGTCGGTGACCCGCAGCATCTCCCTGACCGAGGTCGACGGGCGGCTCCGACTGCGGTCGCGTCCGGTCGATGCGTTGCGCGCGCTGGAGGGGGATGCCGTCGTGGCATCCGCGCACGACATCGCACCGGGCGCGATCGCACCCCTCGCCGTGCAGCCGAGCTCTCCCGCCTACCGGATGCGGGTGTCGTTCGCACGGCCGGACACCGGCGAGCTGCGTCTGCGTCTCGGCGACGACGGCGCGCACGCCGTCACCGTCGGCTACGACGCGGACCGCGGCGCCGCGTTCATCGTCCGCGACGACACCGTCGCGGCGACGTTCCCCGCCGTCTACCGCGCCGTGCAGACCGACCCGGCGGCGGACGCGGATCGCGCCGGCCGCCGCGCGACTCAGGAGATCGTGACGATGGACGTCCTCGTCGACGCCTCCAGCGTCGAGGTGTTCCTGAACGACGGCTCCTCGCTCACGAGCGCCATGTACCCCGTCGACACCGCGACGGTGACCGCCGAGACCGTCGGTGCGCCCTTCCGGATCGAGGATCTCTCCCTCGCCCCGATGGCGACCGCCATCACCGACTGAGTCAGGTGGTCCAGCCGAGCCGCAGCTCCACCGGGAGCGGCGGCTCGGCTGTGGGCGCGGCATCCGGGTCCGCGATGCGGTCGACGAGCAGCTGCGCGGCCCGCGCGCCCAGACGACCGATCGGCTGGCCGACCGTGGTGAGTCCGGGGACGCCGAGGCGGACGGCGGCGGATCCGTCGTAGCCGACGATCCGCACGTCGCCCGGCACCGACCGCCCCGTCTTGTGCGCCCACTCGAGCGCCATGAGGGCGGTGAGGTCGTCGGTCGCGAAGACGCCGTCGGCACCGCTGTCGGCGAGCCAGGTCTCGACGAGGGCGCGTCTGTCGTCCATCGGGGTCGCGTAGCCGTAGGCACGCACCCGCGGCTCGCGTCCGTGCGCGCCCATGACCTCCCGGTACGCCGCGGCGCGGTCGTTGCCCGCGTGATCGGTCGCGGTGATCAGGATCGGGGAGAGCGCCCCGCGGGCCAGTAGGTGCTCCGTCGCGAGGCGTCCCCCGGCGCGGTTGTCGCTGCGGACGACGGGTATGTGCGCGCCGAGCCGACGGTCGACCGCGACGATCGGTAGCTCGGCGCGGTCGTACCCCGCGACGTCGCGGTTGTGCGTCGAGGTGATCACCCCGTCGACGCGGTTGGCCTGGAGCAGATCGAGGTACTCCGCCTCGCGGCCGGCGTTCTCCTGGCAGTCGCACAGCAGCGCCTTGTAGCCGTGGGCGGCGAGTCCGCGTTCGATCGACGAGACGAGCTCCCCGAAGAAGGGGTCGGCGACGGTCGGGACGATGACGCCGACGAGCCCGGACTTCCGGCCGATGAGCGAGCGGGCGATCGCGTCGGGCCGGTATCCGAGCTCGTCGATGGCCGCGTTCACGCGTCGGCGCAGGTCGTCGCTGAGGTACCCGCGGTTGTTGAGCACGCGCGAGACGGTGGTCACCGACACGCCGGCGCGCGCGGCGACATCCTGCAGCTTGGGCCTGGCCACGTCGTCCCTCTCCGGCATCGGTGCGCGCGGGCGTCCGGCTGACCTCCCGCGCGCACCCTCGACGCTAGCCCATCGGCTCGCCCTCCCCGTCAGTCGCTGAGCACGACGTGGTCGACCATGAGATGCCCCCACGCCCCGGTCGCGTCGTCGAGGACCTGGAACTGCGCCGTCTTCCCGGCGAGGTCGCGCAGGTTCCACGTGACGGGGCGGAGATCGGCCGAGTCGTCGCCGGTCGCGGTGCGCACGGGCACGCCGTCGACGAGGAGCTGCACCGAGGTGGCCGGCTCCACGCCGAGCGGATGCCTCCCGCCCGCGATCAGGAAGTGCAGCGCGTTCCGGTCGATCGTGAACGGCGGCGAGGTGAGGACCCCCGTCGCGGCGTCCGACCCGGCGAACGTGTCGGCGACACGGGCCCCCGCCTGCCCGCGCAGGTCGCTCGTCGTCGGGCCGATCCCGGCGAGCGACCCGGTGGCCGTCCACCCCGCCCCCCACGCGTCGCCCTCGAAGTCGGCGAGGAGGCGGGCCGGTCGCTGCGCGAGGTCGGCGAACTCGGTGATCCGCAGGTCGCGGAACACCGCAGCGCCGCCCGAGGTGTAGAGGGCGAGGCCCCGGTCGCCCGCCGGTGCGAACACCTGGCTCGAATGCGTGTAGCGCCCGTCGCCGACGAAGACCTCGACCGTCGTGCGGTCGACGAGGATGCGCAGCTCCACGGTGTCGGTGCCGTCCACGGGCGTCCGGCTCTCGACCTTCCACGAGTCGGGGCGACCGGTCTGCGCGCGGTTGAGGTACGCGTAGTCGCGCGTGAGCCCGGCATCGGCGTGCCGGCTGCCGTCCGCGGAGCGCCGCAGCTGGAACCCGACGTTGTCCGCTTCCTGCCGCGAGATGCGCGTCGTGATCTCGTACGCGTCGCCGCGGTAGGCGAGCTCGGTGAACCCGTCGACGCGGACGTCGCCGAGCGTGGTCGTCCGCGTCGCATGGTCCTGCAGGGCGTCGACCGGGGCGGAGAGCAGGCTGTACCCCTCGCCCGTCCGGGCGAGGCGGATCTCGCGCGTGATCGAGTCGGTGCCGGTGAATCCGTCCTGCGGCCAGGTCGGGGCGCCGTGGGCGTAGTCCCAGTTGTTCATCCACGCGATCGCGAGGCGGCGGTCCAGCGGCGCGGCCGGGTCCTCCCACGTCACCGCGCCGTACCAGTCGAACCCGTGGTCGAGCCACTGCGGCGCGGCGACGTCGGGCACGAAGGTCGAGCCGTCGAACGATCCCGTCCAGTAGGCGAAGGTGGCGGGCTCGTTCGTCGCGTAGCCGTTCGCGCTCACGCCCATGACCCAGTGGGACGTGCCGTCGTCGGCGCGGATGCGGAAGAGGTCGGGGCATTCGATCGTGCCGATGCCGGCGTTGACGTACTCCCCCGTCCGCGTCCAGTGGTGCAGGTCGGGCGAGGTGTAGAAGGAGACCCGGTCGCGCTCGGCGATGAGGGCGACCCAGCGCCCTCGGTCGGCGTCCCACACGACCTTCGGGTCGCGGACGTCGCGTCGCCCCTCCCCGGGGATCACGGGCTGATCGCCGTCCGGGCGGAACGTCCGCCCACCGTCGACGGAGTACCAGAGGAACTGCGCCTGCTGCCCCGACGCGTCGAGCTTCTGCGCCGCCGTGGGGTGGTCCATCTGCGTCACGAGCATCACGACGGCGCCCGCGCCGAAGCCGGCGGTGTTCGCGTGGTCGACGACCGCCGAGCCCGACCAGAGGTCGTAGTTGGCGTTCGTGCCCTTGGCGGCGGCGACGCCCTGGTCGGCGAACGCGACGGCGTCGCTGCTCGTCGCGAGGCGCCACTCGGTGCCGAAGTTGGCCCGCGGGTTCGCGTCGTAGTCGGAGTTGTACAGGTAGTAGTAGTGCAGGACCCCGTCGATCACGACCGGCCGCTGGGGATCGTTCTTCCAGTGGTCGGGCACGGTGAAGTGGTACTGCGCCCGCAGGGTCGGCGACGCATCGTCGGCCGTCGCCGGCGTCACGGCGAGAGCCGCGGCGCCGGCGAGGGCGAGAGCGAGGCCGGCGGCGAGCGCGCGGCGACGCGTCGGGTGGTCGGGATGCGTCATCGGATCCTTCTCCTTCTCTGCGGGTCAGACGGGTGCGGGCGCACCCTCCAGGCGGGCGTCGTCGACGACGGTGAGGCGGTCGTCCACCCAGGCGACGGGCATAGGGTCGGTGACCCCGCCGACGAACGCGCCCTCGCCGTCGAGGTGACGGAAGGCGAACAGCAGCCACCGGCCGTCGTCGCGGCGCCGCAGCAGCCGCCCGACGTAGAGGCTCTCATCGGTGATCGGGTAGGCCGCGTCGATGTCGAACGGCCCGAGCAGGCTCTCGGCCGGGACGGCCCACGTGCCCCCGCGCTCGGGCGCGCGCGCGGGCATCCCGTGCTCGGCGAGGCACGAGAACAGCAGCACGGGACGTCCGTCGACGACCTCGACCTGCGTCACCTCGAGCTGACCGAAGCCCTTCTCGCTCGGCGCGGTCAGCGGCGGTCGCAGCTCCCACGTGCGCAGGTCCGGGGACCAGGCGTGGCCGACGACACCGCGCCCGAACACCGGCCCTTCGGGGGCGCGCGCGGTGACCAGCATGTGCCACCCGTCGCCATCGGGGTCGGGGAAGACCCACGGATCGCGGAAGGCCTCGTCGTGCCAGGCGCCGCTGTCGATCGTCTCGTACCAGGGCGCGGCGGCCTCGACCACGGACTCCGGAGCCTTCGTCCAGACGACGAGGTCGGGCGAGGTCGCGTAGCCGACGCGCTGGATGTTCTTGCCGCCGTCGGCGAGGGTCGAGCCCGTGTAGAAGAGGTACCAGAGCCCGTCCGCGCCGCGGACGGTCGAGCCGGTCCAGGTGGCGAGGTCGTCGAACGACCCCGCCTCGCCCCGCACGAGCGCATCGGCCACGCGCGTCCAGGTGACGAGGTCGTCCGAGACCGCGTGGCCGACGGATGCCCGGTAGTGGCGGGCCTCGGGGTCGTGGAGAGCCCGCGAGGCGTAGAGGAAGAACAGGTGGTACCGCTCGCCGTCGTCGGCGAACCAGTAGTCCCAGACCCAGGAGGAGGAGAGGTCGAACATGCGGCTCAGCCCTTCACACCGCTGGCGGCGATGCTGCTCACGAACGCCCGCTGGAAGACCAGGAAGACGAGCAGCACCGGGAGCGTGATGAGCGAGGTGTACGCCATCACCTCTCCCCACGCCGTGTTCAGCTGGAAGAAGTACTGCATGCCGACCATCACCGGACGCAGACCCTCCTTCTGGACGACCATGAGCGGCCAGAGGTACTGGTTCCACGCCGGCAGGAAGGTCAGGATCGCGACCGTCGCGAAGGCCGGCCCCGACAGCGGGACGATGATGCGGCGGTAGATCGTGAACCAGCTCGCCCCGTCGATGCGCGCGGCCTCGTCGAGGGACGCGGGGATCGTGGAGAAGTACTGCGCGAACAGGAAGATCGAGAACGCGTTCGCGATGAAGGGGACGATCTGCACCTGGTAGGTGTTCAGCCACCCGAAGTCGTACTTCAGCACCCCGCCCTCCATGACGAGGGTCGGCAGCTGGGAGACCCAGTAGACCATCGGCACGGCGATCGTCTCGAAGGGCACGATGAGGGTCGCGATGATGAGGGCCATCACCACGACGCGCCCCTTCCAGCGCAGACGCGACAGCGCGAATCCGGCCATCGAGTTCACGATCAGCCCCAGCCCCACCGTCAGCACGGTGACGAGCACGGAGTTGAACATGAACTGCGCGACCGGCACCCGGTCGAACACGCCGAAGTAGTTGTCGAGGCTGATGTCCCCCACCGGCAGGAATGCCGCGGGCGAGTTGACGTCCTGCAGGATCTGGCTGTCGGGCTTGAGGCTCGAGACGAACATGAACACGAGCGGGAAGAGGAACGCGATGCCGAAGACGCTCATCGCGAGGTAGTAGAAGATCGAGCCGATGCGGCGATTGCGCCGTTCGCTCACGGGCTTGCGGCCGCGGCGCGGCCGGCCCGGGAGAGCCCCGGACGGCGGGGCCGTGAGGGTCTGGGTGGCGGTCATGGGTCAGTCCTTGTCTCGCGTGAGCCGGCGCTGGATGAGCGCGATGATGAGCACCGCGACGAAGAAGATCAGCGAGATCGCCGCGGCGTATCCGATCTCCTGCTGCTGGTACCCCTTGCGGACGGCGTGGTAGACGATCGTCGAGGTCGATCCGGTCGGGCCACCCTGGGTCATCACGTCGACCTGGACGAACAGCCCGAGAGCGGCGATCGTGATGGTGATGAGCACGAAGATCATGGTGGGACGCAGGCCGGGCCACGTGACGCTCGTGAACTGGCGCCAGGGGCTCGCGCCGTCCATCTTCGCCGCCTCGTACAGCTCCTCGGGGATCGTCTGCAGCCCGGAGAGCCAGATGATCATGTGGAACCCGACGGCCTGCCAGATGGACAGCACGATGATCGCGGGGAGCGCCGTCGTCGGGTTGTTGAGCCAGTCCACGCTCTGCCACGCCCCGAAGGTGAGCGTGTCGATGAACGAGTTGATCAGCCCGTCCTTCTGGTACATGAACTTCCAGAGGATCGAGACCACGACGATCGAGGTGACGACCGGGATGAAGAAGATCACGCGGAAGGCGGTGACTCCGCGCATCCGGCGGTTCACCAGGACCGCGAGCAGCAGTCCGAGGCCGGCCTGTACGGGCACGACGACCAGGGCGAACAGGAACGTGTTCCATGCGGACTGCAGGAACATCGGATCGGCGCCGAACGCCCGGGCGAAGTTGTCGACGCCGACGAAGCGCGGCGGGTTGGGCGAGATCAGGCGGGCGTTGGTGAACGAGAGACCGAACGCCAGCAGCACCGGGATCACGAGGAACAGCACCAGCAGGATGCCGGCCGGCGCGATCATCGCGAGGCCCGCCCAGGTCTCGCGGCCGCGGATGGAGCGGAATCGGCCGAGGGCGCGTCGCGGCTTCTCGGCCGCGACGATGGCAGAGGACACAGTCATGAGAGCTCTTCTCGAGGTCGGTGCGGGGAGTGGGCGGGGAGGTTCCTCCCCGCCCACTCCGCGGGTCACTTCTTGAAGCCGTATCCGTCGTTCGACGCGATGTTGGCGTCGATCTCGCTGACGGCCTGATCCAGCGACGACTTCACGTCGGCGCCGTTCATGATGTCCTTCGCGGCGGTCTCGAACGTGGTCGAGATCACGGCGTAGGCCGGCGTCTCGGGACGCAGCACCGCGAACTTCTGGGACAGCTCGACGAAGGGGCGCAGGACGCCGCCGTCGCCGAAGTACTTCGACGCCTGCGCGGCCGACTCGGTCGCGGGGATCACGATCTGCTGGTCGGCGAACTGGGTGATGTACTTGTCCTGGAAGCTGAACTCGAGGTACTTGCGGGCGCCCTCGGCGTCGTTGCACGACTTCGAGATGGCCCACTGCCACGAACCGCCGCCGATCTTGGGGCCGTGGCCGAGGTTCGGCGGGGGCAGGATGACGAGGTCGTCGCCGACCGCGTCGACCGAGGCCAGCGCGTTCCAGACACCGGTGTAGCTCAGCGCCACCTTGTCGTCGACGAACTCCTGGTTGCCCACCGTGCCGTTCGCGTTGGCGTAGCCGTCCGTGAAGAGCTTCTGGAACCACGTGCCCCAGGCGACCGCGTCGGGTCCGTTGAGGGCTCCGTCGGCCGTGAGCATCGTCTTGCGGTCGATCAGGTCGCCGCCGAAGCTCTGCAGGAGCGGGGAGTAGGCGTACGGCCACCACTCGCCCTTGTCCTCGGCTCCGATGTCGATCGGGGTCTCGTAGCCGGCGGCCTTGAGGGTCGCGAGGGCCGCGTCGAACTCGTCCTCGGTCCAGGGCTGGTCGACCGTGGGGATGCGGATGCCGTTCTTCTCCAGCACGGACTTCCGGGCGAAGATCGACAGCGCGGCGTCCCAGTAGCCGGCGGAGTAGATCTCGCCGTCCCACTTCCCGACGGCGGTCGGCAGCAGCGAGTCGGTGATCTTCGTGTCGATGCCGAGGGGCTGGAGGTAGCCGGCCCACGCCCAGTTGGGCATGATCGGGCCGTCGAGGTCGAGCAGGCACGGCAGGTCGCCGGAGGCGGCGGCCGCGACGACGGCGTCGTTGTATGCGCCCTGCGGGAAGGACTCCTCGACGACCTCGTACTGGTCCTGCGACGCGTTGAAGTCGGAGATGATCTGCTGGTAGACGGCGAGTTCGGCGGGGTTTCCGGCCGAATGCGTCCACATGGTCAGCTTGGTCTTGCCGTCCTCCGTCTTGCTGTCACCGGTGCCGGCCTGACCGCAGCCGGTCAGTGCCAGCACTCCGACGAGCCCCGCCGCGGCGAGGACCGACACGGATGTGCGCTTCATTGTGGTTTCCTATTCTTGTGACCGCGGTGTCGGTCACCGTTCGGGGGTCGCTGAGTGCGACCGCTCTGTGTGTGACGTCCGTCGCCGGCTTGGTTTGGCGACTAGCGCCGGCGGCGGACCAACGGAGTCTCGTCGGATGACGGGACACTCCATCTGGTGCGTGGCATCCGTCTCCCCCGCGCGGATGCCGAGCGCGACCTCCATCGCCCATCGCCCCATCTCGTAGTGGGGCAGGGCGACGGTGGTCAGGGGAGGGTCTTGTTCGGCCGCGATGAGCTGCTGGTCGTCGTAGCCGATGATCGAGATGTCCTCGGGGATGCGCAGCCCCCGGGCGCGGACCGCCATATAGGCACCGGCGGCCATGCGGTCGTTGAAGCAGAAGATCGCCGTCGGCCGCTGCTCGTCGGGCAGATCGAGCAGCTGCGAGACGGCCTGGCGCCCCCCTCGCGCCGAGACCTCGCCCTCCGCGTAGAGCGCGGGGTCGGCGGCGACGCCCGCCTCGGCGAGCACCGACAGGTAGCCCTCGAAGCGGAGATCGGCCGCGATCGGGCGATCGACCGTGTCCGCCGTGTTGACGAAGGCGATGCGGCGGTGACCGGCTCCGACGAGCTCGCGGGCGGCGGCCGCGCCGCCGGCGCGATCGTCCGGGACGACGCTGCGGAAGCCGGGCACCTCGGGCGTGCAGTCCAGGAACACCGCGTCACGGGGCAGGCCTTCCGGCACCCGCACCACCCGATGCCACATCGACGCGTAGATGGTCGCGTCGACCTGCTGCGCGGCCAGTGCCCGGATGGCCGCGCGCTCCACGTCGGCGTCGCCCTCGGTGTCGACGAGGAAGACGAGCTGGCCGTGGCGGCGCGCGACATCCTGCGCACCGGCGAGCATCCGACCCGCGTACGGGGTCGTGGCGATCTGGTCGGAGATGAGTCCGACCGTGTTGGTGCGCTGCTGGCGGAGGCCGCGGGCGAGTGAGCTGGGAGCGTATCCGACGGCGTCGGCCGCGGCGCGCACGCGCTCCCGCGTCTCCTGGGAGATCCGCGACGGCGCATCGTTCAGCACGAGGGAGACCGTGGTCACAGACACGCCGGCCGCAGCCGCGACGTCTGAGATGCGCACCCTCGCCATGTCATCACTTCCCCGTGATAAATCGATTTAACACCTGGAGTGATTATTGAGCACGGATCGGCGGACGTCAAGCTCTCACGGAATTCGTGTCGGACGGTCGCGCAGCGACGGCTTCCTCGCCCTCCCGATGGCGACCCTGCATGCGCGTCAGCGCGGGAGGAGGAGGAACAGTGAGCCGACGACCGTCAGGATGATCACGATGCGGTCGAACAGACGCTGATCCACACGCCGCGCGAACATCCGCCCAACGAAGGCGGCGGCGATCACGGCCGGCACGAGCACCAGCGCCGTGAGCGCACCGCTGGGCGTCAGAAGACCGAGCCCGATCGAGAACGGCAGCTTCGCCAGATTGACCGCCGCGAAGAACCACGCCGAGGTGCCGAGGAAGGCCTGCACGGGGAAGCGCGCCGCGAGGAAGTACATCGACATCACCGGGCCCGCCGCGTTCGCGACCATCGTCGTGAAGCCCGCGACGCCCCCGTAGGCATGGGCGACGAGAGGTCCCCCACCATCGCGCACCGCGCCCGCGCGTCGGCGCCAGAGCGTCACCGCCACGACCCCGAGCAGGAGAACGCCGATGGTCACGCGGACGAGGCCGTCGGAGGCGAACGCGAGGAAGACCGCCCCCGCGGCGAGCCCGACGACGACCGCGGGTGCCATCCGCGCGATCGTGCGCCAGTCCGCGTGCCGACGGTAGCTGATCAGCGCGAAGGCATCCCCGACGATGAGCAGCATCAGGATGGTGCCCGTCGACTCCTTCGCGGGAAGGACTGCGGCGAACAGCACGACCGCGAGGGTGCCCGCACCCGGCAGCGCCGCCTTGGAGAGACCGACGACGACGGCACCGAGCGCAAGCACCGCCCAGGCGCCGAGCGTCAGCTCAGGCACGAGAAGGGTTCGCGGGCGGTCACTCCGCCACGCTACCGCTCTAGACTTCTGGGCATGAGCAGCCCCGACGAGGCGGCATCCGGAGCCGTCATGCACGGCCTGGCCGCGCACAAGGTGCTCAACAACAACGTCGTCATCTCCGTCGACGAATCGGGCCGCGAGCGCGTGCTCATGGGCCGAGGTCTCGGGTTCGGCCTGAAGATCGCCGATCCCGTCGACCCCGCCAAGGTCGAGAAGACCTTCATCCTCGACACCGGCGCGGAAGGCGAGCGCGAGCGCCGGCTCCTCACGGACGTCCCCTACGCCATCGTCGAGGCCGTCACCCGCGCGGTCGACCGCGCCGAGCGCACCCTCGGACGCTCCCTCGGCCGGCGCCTCGCCGTGCCCGTGATCGACCACATCGCGTATGTCCTCGAGCGGCTCGACCAGGGCCTGCGCATCCCGACGACCTCCATGCCCGAACTGCGGGTGCTCCACCCGCACGAGTTCGCCGCGGCCGAGCAGATGACGCAGGAGATCGCCGACCAGCTGCACCGCGAGCTGCCCCCCGAAGAGGCGGTCTTCCTCACGATGCACCTCCTCAACGCCACGCGCGACGAGCCCAACGGCACCGCGGCGCTGCTCTTCCGCCGCGTACAGCACGTCGTCGAGGTCGTCGAGCAGGGCCTCGGGGTCACGCTCGACGTCGAGAGCCCCGACTACGCCCGCTTCATCCTGCACGTGCAGTTCCTGCTGCAGCGACTCGTCAGCCGGACGATGCTCTCGAGCGGCGACACGTCGTTCTTCGAGTTCGCCACGCACAGCTACCCCGCCTCGTACGCGATCGCGCGCGACGTGAAGGCCTACGTCGACGGCGCGACCTCGGCGGAGCTCACCGACGAGGAAGTGCTCTACCTCATCGTGCACGTCGAGCGGCTGAAGACGCAGATTGGTGCGACGGGCGACAACATGCGCTAGCATGGAGCCAGATCTCCGGATCGTTACCGCATCAGCGGGCGAAACCTGGACTCACCGAATGCTCCGGCATTCACCGAGTCCAGGTTTTTTTGTTGCCCGGGCACGGAGGCCCGAGCGCCCTCAACAAGGAAAGGCGAATCCGATGGCGGATTACGCGAAGACCGCGGCCGGCGTGCTCGCCGGCGTCGGCGGCGAAGACAACGTCAGCTCCCTCGTCCACTGCGCGACGCGGCTGCGCTTCGTCCTGAAGGACGAGAGCAAGGCCGACGGCGCCGCGGTCAAGGCGACGCCCGGCGTCATCACGGTCGCCCAGGCGGGCGGTCAGTACCAGGTCGTCATCGGCAACGACGTGCCCGAGGTGTTCGCCGAGATCGGCAAGATCTCGCGGTTCGGCGGCGGCCAGGAGGGCAACAGCGAGTCGTCCGGCCCGAAGGGCAACCTCTTCAACCGCTTCATCTCGATGATCTCCTCGATCTTCACCCCTGCCCTCTGGACCCTCGCCGGCACGGGCCTGCTGAAGGCGTTCCTCTCTGCGGCGGTGACCTTCGGCTGGATCGACCCGGCGACGTCGACCTACATGGTGCTGAACGCGCTGTCCGACGCCTTCATCAACTTCCTGCCGATGGTGCTCTCGATCACCGCCGCCCGCTACTTCAAGGCGAACGAGTGGACGTCCCTCGCGATCGCGGGAGCCCTCGTCTACCCGACGATCGTCGCGGCGAACGGCCAGCCGGATCTCACGTTCTTCGGCATCCCCTTCACGATGGTCAGCTACATCTCGAGCGTCATCCCGATCATCTTCATCGTCTGGCTGCAGAGCTACGCCGAGAGGTTCCTCTACGCGAAGCTCCCCGCCGCGATCCGACGGTTCGTCACGCCGATGATCGTCGTCCTCATCGCCGTGCCCCTGGTGTTCCTCGTCGTCGGCCCGATCTCCGACCTGCTCTCGCGCACGATCGGCGGCGGGGTCGGCTGGATCTTCACCGCCGCCCCGTGGCTGGGTGGTGCCGTCATGGGCGGCCTGTGGCAGGTCTTCGTGATCTTCGGTCTGCACTGGGGCTTCGTGCCGCTGTTCCAGATCGAGCTGCAGACGACCGGCCAGATCTTCCTCCTCGGACCGCTCTTCGCCGCCGTCCTCGCCCAGGCCGCGGCCGTCGCCGGCGTGTGGGTGCGCGCCCGCAACAAGAACCTGAAGTCGCTCGCCGCCCCCGCGACGCTCTCCGGCTTCCTCGCCGGCATCACCGAGCCCGCGATCTACGGCATCAACCTGCCGCTCAAGCGCCCCTTCGCGTTCGGTGTGGTCGGCGGCGCCCTCGGCGGTGCGATCATCGCGCTCGGCGGCGTGTACTCGACCGCCTTCGTGGTGCCGTCCGGCCTCGCGCTCACCGCCCTGCTCGGCAACGGCAACATGGTGATGCTGGGCCTCGGCCTCCTCGTCGCGATCGTGCTGCCGTTCGTGCTCGTCCTGGTGGTCGGCTTCAAGGAGCCCGCTGACGCCCCCGCGACCGAGGTCGCCGGCACCGACGCCGCGAACGACGTGGACGTCCTCGCCCCCCTGGACGGCACCGTCGTGCCGCTCAGCGAGGTGGCCGATGCGGCGTTCGCGGACGGCTCGCTCGGGCAGGGGGTCGCGATCCGCCCGCGCTCCGGTGCGGTCTATGCGCCCTTCGACGGCACCGTGGTCGCAGCCTTCCCCACGGGGCACGCGTTCGGACTGCGCCACGCCGACGGCGCCGAGGTGCTCATCCACATCGGCCTCGACACCGTCAAGCTCGGCGGCGAGCACTTCACCGTGAAGGTCACGTCGGGGCAGCAGGTGAGCGCCGGCGACCTGCTCGTCGAGTTCGACGGCGACGCCATCGAACGCGCCGGGTACGACCTGACGACCCCCGTGATCGTCACGAACCCCGACCTCTATCCGGCCATCGCCTCCGCCGCATCCGGCCCGATCGCGCACGGCGACCCGCTGTTCACGGCCGTGTCCGTCGACTCTGTCGCGGCGGGCTCGACCACCCTCTGATCCCCTCGGCGGGGGCCCCGAGCGTGCGACGGGCCCCCGCCGATCCGCAACGAAGGAGACACCGCATGTCCACTCCCACCCCCTTCCCCGACGGATTCCTCTGGGGCGGCGCGACCGCCGCGAACCAGCTCGAGGGCGCGTACGACCAGGACGGCAAGGGCCTGTCGGTCCAGGACGTCATGCCGCACGGCCTGATGAGCCCGCGCACCGCCGAGCCCACCCCGGAGAACCTGAAGCTCGTCGGCATCGACCACTACCACCGCTTCGCGGAGGACATCGCCCTGTTCGCCGAGATGGGCTTCAGGACCTACCGCTTCTCGATCGCGTGGAGCCGCATCTTCCCCCGCGGCGACGAGGAAGAGCCCAACGAGGCCGGGCTGGCGTTCTACGACCGCCTCCTCGACGAGCTCGAGAAGCACGGCATCGAGCCGCTCGTGACCATCTCGCACTACGAGACGCCGCTGCATCTCGCCGAGACCTACGACGGCTGGTCCGACCGACGGCTCATCGGGTTCTACGAGCGCTACGCCCGCACCCTCTTCGAGCGGTTCGGATCGCGCGTGAAGTACTGGCTCACCTTCAACGAGATCAACTCGCTGCTGCACGCGCCGTTCATGTCCGGCGGGATCAACACCCCGAAGGACGAGCTGAGCGAGCAGACGCTGTACCAGGCGATGCACCACGAGCTCGTGGCATCCGCCCGCGCCACCCGCATCGCGCGGGAGGTCGCACCGAACGCGCAGATCGGCTGCATGGTCCTCTCGATGCCGACCTATCCGCTCACGCCCTCGCCGGCCGATGCGGTCGCCGTCATGGACTTCGACCACTCCAACCTCGTCTACGGCGACGTGCACACGCGCGGTGCGTACCCCGGCTACTTCCTGCGGACCCTCCGCGAGAAGGGCATCGAGCTGGAGATCACCGACGAGGACCGCGACGACCTCACGAACACCGTCGACTTCGTCTCGTTCAGCTACTACATGTCGGTCGCCCAGACCGCCGACCCCGAGAAGAAGGTCGCCGGCCAGGGCAACATCATGGGCGGCGTGCCGAACCCGACGCTCGAGGCGAGCGAGTGGGGATGGCAGATCGACCCGGTGGGCCTGCGGCTGGTGCTCAACCAGTTCTGGGACCGCTGGCAGAAGCCGCTGTTCATCGTCGAGAACGGTCTGGGCGCGAAGGACCAGCTCGTGGAGGTCGACGGCGTGAAGACCGTCCTCGACGACTACCGCATCGCGTACCTCAACGACCACCTCGTGCAGGTGGGCGAGGCGCTGACCGACGGCGTGGACGTCCTCGGCTACACGTCGTGGGGCTGCATCGACCTGGTGTCGGCCTCCACCGCGCAGCTGAGCAAGCGGTACGGCTTCGTCTACGTCGACCGCAACGACGACGGATCGGGCACCCTCGACCGGTACAAGAAGAAGTCGTTCGACTGGTACGCGGAGGTCATCCGCACGAACGGCGCCTCGCTGCAGGCCTGATCACCGCCGGAGCGGGCGCCGTCGGCCATCGCGCCGGCGGCGCCCGCCCCGCATCCCCCACCTCTTTTCGTCCGCTTTTCGTCCGTCCCTCGTCCGTCCCTTTGGCCCACCCGGAGAACCCATGAGCACCGCCCCCGCCGCCTTCCGCCGACGCGCAATCTTCCTCGATGTCGACGGCACGATCATGCAGGACGGCCACTACATCCCGTCGTCCGCCGTGGCCGCCATCCGGGCCGCACGCGCGAACGGTCATCTCGTGTTCTTCAGCACGGGCCGGGGCATGGCCGAGCTGCAGGGCGAGGTCGGCGAGATCGGCGTGGACGGCGCCGTCACCAACGGCGGGGCGTTCGCCGCCGTCGGCGACGAGGTCATCGCGGCGACGCTGTTCGCCCCCGAGGACGTCTCCCGGCTCAAGCGCCACCTCGAGGCCGCCGGCATCCACGGCTACTTCCAGTCGTTCGACCAGATGTTCGCGAGCCAGGGCCTGCCCGAGCTGCTGACGGAGCGCTTCACCCGCGCGGGACTGCCGACGAAGGTGTTCCACGACTATGAGGGCTTCGACGACACGAAGATCGCGAAGCTCGTCTTCCTCACCGACGACGAGGACGCCGCCGCCCGCACGCTCACCGAGCTCGGGGCCGAATTCGAGGTCGTGAGCGGCACGATCCCGGTCGCCTTCCGGGCCTCGGGCGAGGTCGCTCCGCGCGGCGTCCACAAGGGTGCCGCGATCCTCGCCCTGCTCGCCCACCTCGGCATCGACCCCGCCGACGCGATCGGCATCGGCGACAACTGGAACGATGCCGAGATGTTCGCGGTGTGCGGGCTGTCGATCGCGATGGGGAACGCCTCCCCCGAGGTGCAGGCCCTCGCCGACGAGGTGACCACCGCGATCGACGAGGACGGCATCCACGCCGCGTTCCTCGCGCACGGCCTCATCTGATCGCTCCTCCGATCCGCGGCGCCTGTGGAGCGGGTGCGAGGCCGCGGCCGCGCGGCCGTGGTGCGGCTGCGCGGCCGCGGTGCGACCGAGGTGCGGCTGCGCGGCCGTGGTGCGACTGCGCGGCCGAGGTGCGACCGCGGGGCCTCGGCCGGGTCACTCCGACGAGTCGACGAGCGTCCGGATGTGCGCGGGTGTCGTGCGGCAGCACCCGCCGACGAGCCGCGCGCCCGCGGAGATCCACTCCCGGGCTGACTCCGTCGGGATCCCGCCCGACCCGGTCCACACCCGTTCCCGGGCATCCCATACCTCGCCGCTGTTCGGATACGCCACCCCCGCGACGCCCGCCGGCCGCGCGGCGAGGGCGCCCGCGACCAGGTCCGGAGGGCAGCAGTTGACGCCGACGGCGACGATCCCGGGCGCCGCGGCGGCCTCGTCGAGACCGCGCGCGAGCTCGACGCCGGCGAGCGCCGTGCTGGAGCCGGACAGGCTGATCCAGACGGGCAGGTCCGGCCGGCCGAGGCCTTCGAGCTCGCGCACGAGAGCGGTGACCTCGACGCGATCGGGGATCGTCTCGACGGCGAGCGCATCCGCTCCCGCGTCGGCGAGCACCGCGAGGCGGCGGCGGTGGAAGCGGCGGAGGGTCTCCAGGTCGATGCCGTCGTAGCCGGTGTACTCGCTCCCGTCCGCCCGCACCGCACCGAAAGGGCCCACGGACGCGGCGACGAACGCAGCGCCCGCCTCTCGCGCCAGTCGGACGCTGCGCCGCAGCAGAGCGACGACCTCGTCGTCGTCGATCCCCTCGTCGAAGGCGAGCTGGTACGAGCTCGTCACGATGACGTCGGCGCCCGCGTCGACGAACTCCGCGTGCGCAGCACGCACCGCATCGGGATCGTCGCGCAGCAGCCGTGCCGACCACATCCGGCCGCCGAGGTCGTGCCCGCGCGCCTCGAGCAGGGTGCCGAGGCCGCCGTCGAGAACCAGCGGACGCCTCCGGAGCGCGGCACGCAGATCTGCCATGGCGCCCACGCTAGCGGGCCGGCACTCCCGCCGCGGACGAGTCACCCCCGCAGACCGGGGAGAATGGATACCGTGACTGACATCGACTCCCGCCGCCGCATCGTGTTCATCGACATCGACGGGACGATCCTCGAGCACGGATCACGGATGTCCTCCTCGACGCCCGCCGCGATCGCCGCCGCCCGGGCGAACGGCCACCTCGTGTACCTGTGCACCGGCCGGTCGGCGGGCGACATCAACCCGCGCGTGCGCGAGATCCCCGTCGACGGCGCGATCACCAACGGCGGCGCGTTCGCCGTGCGGGGCTCGGAGCAGATCGTCGCGCATCCGATGCCGCGCCCCCTCGTCGACCGGATGGTCGCGTACTTCGTGGAGCACGACGCCCATTACTTCCTGCAGACGGACCAGACCGTCTACGTCAGCCCCGGCGTGCTCGCCTACGCCGCCGAGTTCCGCCGTGCCGCGCATCCGCCCGTCGACGGCGTCGACGACCGTGCCGCCGAGGCGGCGGACACCGATCTGCTGAACCACTACCGTCCGCTCGACGAGGTCGACCTCGACGCGGTCGTGAAGGCCACCTTCCTCAGCACGTCGAGCGACACCCTCGACCGTGCGGCGGACGAGCTCGGCCCGGACTTCCACGTCATCCCGGGCTCGATCCCCCTCCCCGGCGGCTCGAACGGCGAGATCTGCCAGCAGGGCGTCAACAAGGGTGCGGCGATCCTCGAGGTCCTCGACGCGCTGGGGATGGATCCCGCCGACGCGGTCGGCATCGGCGACAGCTGGAACGACGTCGAGATGTTCCAGACCGTCGGCACCGCCGTCGCGATGGGCAACGCGGACCCCGAGCTGCAGGCGATGGCCGATCTCGTCACGACGGGCGTGCTCGACGACGGCATCCACAACGCCCTCCGCCGCCTCTCCCTCATCTGACCCTCCCGCCCCCGCCCCGCCCCTCCCTTCGCGCCGCCCCGCCTCGCGCCTCCCCGCCCTTCGCGCATCCCACACTCCGCCGAGTGTCCACGACGCGCGGCGAGAGCGACGCGTCACCCCGCGGGTCGTGGACACTCGGCCGCCCATGACGCGACCGCGGGGCGAGACGCGACCACGGGGCGAGACGGGACCGCGGGGCTTGACGCACGCGACCGCGGAGCGGGGTGCGACGGCGGGCCGCCGATCCCCCTGCGTGCCTGGCGCCCCTCACGCAGATCCAAGCCTCCACCCCCCGCCGAGTGTCCACGACGCGCGGGAAGAGCGACGTGTCACCCCGCGGGTCGTGGACACTCGCCCGCCCGAAACGCGACCGCGGGGCGAGACGAAGGCCGGCTGACACGCGACCGCGGGGCGAGACGCGACCACGGGGCGAGACGCGACGGCGGCGCGGAGCGCAACGGCGTGAGCGGGAGCGGCGGGGGGGGTCAGAGGAAGATGTCGGGGAAGAGCTCGGCGTCGGGCGTCCCCGGCGTCGCGGCATAGCCGGAGAAGTCGGTGACCCCGGCATCCCGCAGCACCTGCTCGACGATGAGCGTCTGGCCGGTGCACTCGCGCGCCGGACGCGTGAGCACCTCGTACGCGGCATCCGCGTAGACCTCGGGTGTGCGGCTGACCTTCATCATCCGGTCGCCGCCGAGAGCGAACTGCACGGCCGCGGTCGCGATCGTGGTCTCCGGCCACAGGGTGTTCGCGGCGATGCCGTCCTCCGCGAACTCCGCGGCCAGGCCGAGGGTCGCCATCGTCATCCCGTACTTCGCGAGTGTGTACCCCGTGTGCGCGCCGAGCCACCGCGGTGTGATGTTGAGCGGCGGCGACAGGGACAGGATATGCGGATTCTCGGCATCCTTCAGGATGGGCACCGCGGCACGGCTCAACATGAACGTGCCGCGCACGTTGACGTCCTGCATCAGGTCGTACTTCTTCGCGGCGAGCTCCAGGGTCCCCGAGAGATCGATCACCGACGCGTTGTTCACGACGATGTCGATGCCGCCGAACTCGCCCTGGGTCTTGAGGACGGCCGCGGTGATGTCGTCGTCGTTGCGGACGTCACCGACGATCGGCAGAGCCCGCCCTCCCGCCGCCTCGATCTCGGCGGCGGCGCTGTGCACCGTGCCCTCGAGCTTCGGATGCGGCGTGTCGGTCTTCGCCAGCAGGGCGATGTTCGCGCCGTCCCGCGCGGCCCGCAGCGCGATCGCGAGGCCGATGCCGCGGCTGCCGCCCGACATCAGGATGGTCTTTCCGGCGAGCGTCATGCGTCTCCTCTGTCGCGGGTGGTCCGGGCGGATGCCGCGGCGAAAGCTGCGACGCGTGCCTTCGCCGCGGGGGTGTCGAAGCTGCCGCCGATCGTGCGGGCTTCATCGTCGAGGTTGTCGGCGAAGCTGCGGCGCGCTCCGGCGCGGATGAGTCGCTTCGCCTGCCCGAAGGCGCCGGTCGCACCGTCGACCCAGAGCCGGGCCAGCTGCTCGGCGCGCGCGGCGGGGTCGTCCGCGATCTCGGTGATGAGGCCCCAGTCCAGCGCCGTGGCCGCATCGATGGTCAGGTCGTCGAGCAGCATCCGCAGGGCCCGGGTCTGTCCGACCGCCGCGGGCAGCAGCGTCGAGACGCCCAGGTCGGGCGTGAGGCCGATGTTCGCGTACTTGCTCACGAATCGGGCGCGATCGGCGGCGACGACGTAGTCCGCGGTCAGCATGAGACCGAGCCCTCCGCCGGCGACGGCTCCCTGCACCGCGGCCACGACCGGGATGTCGGAGTCGACGAAGGTCCGGATGCCGTCGTGGATCACGCCTGCCATCGCCGTGATGTCCGCACCGGTCGAGCCCGACGCCGCCATCTCGACGACGTCGCCCCCGGCGCAGAAGGCCGGCCCCGCGGCATCCAGGATGACCGCGCCCACCGACGGGTCCGCCGTGATCTCGTGGGCGAGATCACGCCACAGCGTGCCCATCTCGAATCCCATCGCGTTCAGCGACGCGGGCCGGTTGAAGGTGAGCCGCGCGAGCGCCCCCTCGCGGGTGTGGACGATCGAGCCGCTCATCTCGGCGCCATCCGGATCGCGCCGTCGAGGCGGATCGTCTCGCCGTTGAGATAGCCGTTGCGGACGATCTCCGCGACGAGGCTCGCGTACTCGTCGGGCCGCCCCAGCCGGGCCGGGTACGGCACCTGCTGGCCGAGGCTCTCCTGCGCCGCCTCGGGCAGCCCCGCGAGCATCGGCGTCTCCATGATGCCCGGAGCGATCGTGCAGACCCGGATGCCGTGTCGCGCGAGCTCGCGCGCGATCGGCAGCGTCATCGCATGGACCCCGCCCTTGCTGGCGGAGTAGGCGGGCTGACCGATCTGGCCGTCGAACGCCGCCACCGAGGCGGTGTTCACGATGACGCCGCGATCTTCGCCGCCACCGGGCTCCTGACGCGCCATCACCGCCGCGGACTGGGCGATGACGTTGTACGTGCCGACGAGGTTGACGCGCACGATGCGCTCGAACTGCGCGAGGTCGGTGGGCCGTCCCTCGCGATCGAGGACCTTCGCGGGCGGCGCGATACCCGCGCAGTTCACCACGACACGCAGCGGGCCACGATCCGCGGCGGCATCCACCGCCGCGGCGACCTGCGCGGGGTCGGTGACGTCGGCGACGGCGAAGGTGCCGCCGAACTCCTCCGCTCGCTCCGATCCCGGAGACGAGGGCAGGTCGACGATGACGACGTGGGCGCCGGCGTCCGCCAGGCGCCGGGCGGTGGCGAGTCCGAGGCCGCTGGCCCCGCCGGTGACGAGCGCGGATGCGCCGGCGATGTCCATGGTTTCTCCTTCGACGTCCGGACTGCTCACGCCACGCGAGCGGAGCTTGCTACCGCGTATCAGCATACGCGGTACTGCGTCTCACGTCTTGTGCAGGATCTCTCCGAGTCGTGCGAGCAGGTCGTCGGGACGGGCGAGCAGGACGCGCGCGTCCGGCCGTGCGACGAGATGCTCGACGAATCGGCGCGCCAGCGCGGCATCGCGGCGGCGATAGCCGGAGAGGTAGTGCGGCGTCACCCGCCACTCGATGAGCGACCCATCGTCGACGGCGACCCGCACGGGGAAGGTCGGGGTCTCGGCGATGCCCCCGGAGGAGCCGCCCAGGATCCCCTCGATCACCGGCACGACCGTGTCGGCGATCGCCGGATGCGGCCACCACGTCGTGGGCAGGTCGACGGCCACGGAGCGCACGCGATCCCACGGCACCGGCGCCGCGGGGACCGACGCACCGGCAGCCCCCGAGCCGAGCGTCGGCTGGAGACCGTCGGGACGGAGTCGGACGTGATGCGCAGCGGGATCCCCGACGGCGACCGCGGGACCGTCCGCGCCGTCGAGGGCGGTGAGGACCCCGATGCGGCGGGCGGTGGATGCGGGCACAGCCCATCTCACCACGCCCCGACCCGGATGCGCCGCATCCGGGTGCCACGTCCCGGGGCGGCCGCGCGTGCGGGGCCGCCCCGGGACACGGGCGGGATCTCAGTCGGATGCCTCGCGGTGGCGCTCGCTGCTGGTCGGGCCGTGGCGAGGGGAGTTGACTGGAGGCATGGACCTCCGCGTGAAGCACGTCTACGACCAGGCCACGGACGACGACGGGTTCCGCGTGCTCGTCGATCGGCTGTGGCCGCGGGGCCTCACCAAGGAGCGTGCGGCACTCGGTCTGTGGGCGAAGGACGTCGCCCCCTCTCCCGAGCTGCGCCGCGCCGTCCACCACGACGGTCTGCCGTGGCCGGACTTCGCGGACCGCTATCGCGCCGAGCTCGCCGCCGACGGCGGGGTGGCGAGACTGCGAGACGCGATCGCCGGACATCCCGTCGTGACGCTTCTCGCCGCCTCGCGCGATGAGGAGCACAACGGCGCCGTCGTCCTCCGGCAGCTTCTCGAATCGAAGCCGTGAGCCGGACCCGAGCACGACGCGCCCGGGCAGAATGGGCGCTGTGAGCATCCCGGACGACAGTGTCGAGGCGCCGCGCACGGTGCGGCGCCTCGCCCGGGGCGCCGCACTCACGGCGGTCTGGCGCAACGCGATCGGCGGCGTCACCTTCCGGACGGACGACGGGCGCTTCATCAAGCACGGGCCGCGCAACGCCGAGACGTCCATGCTCGCCGAGGCGGGCCGGCTCGCGTGGGCGAGCCGCTACGTGTCGGTGCCCGAGGTCGTCGAGGCCGGGCAGAGCTCCGCGAGCGAGTGGCTCGTCACGCGCGCCCTGTCGGGGCGATCCGCGGTCGATCCGCGGTGGATAGAGGAGCCCGCGACGGCGGTCCGCGCGGTGGGCGAAGGGCTGCGGGCGCTCCACGACGCCCTCCCCGTCGCCGACTGTCCGTTCGAGTGGACGGTGCCGGTGCGCGTCGCGAACGCCCGACGCCGTGGCATCCGCGTGCCGCGCGAACTGCGCACGCCTCCGCCGGCCGACCGCCTCGTCGTGTGCCACGGCGACGCGTGCTGCCCGAACACCCTGCTCGACGACGACGGACGCTGGCTCGCGCACGTCGACCTCGGCGCGCTCGGCATCGCCGATCGCTGGGCGGACATCGCGGTCGCCGCGATGAGCACGGAGTGGAACTACGGACCCGGCTGGGAGGACGCGCTCATCGAGGCGTACGGCGCCGAGCCCGACGCGGAACGCCTCGCCTTCTACCGAGCCCTCTGGAACGCGACCTGACGGTCGGGGAGGATGCCCGTATGACGCATCCGGTGATGTTCGACGACGCCGATCCGGTGTTGGGGCGCCTCAGAGCGCTCGCCCTGTCGCTGCCCGAGGCGGCCGAGAAGATCAGCCACGGCCGTCCGGCGTTCTTCACCGTCCGCACGTTCGCGTCCTACGGCGGCTCGCCTCGAGGCGCGACGCACGACCGGCACGACACCGCCCTCCTGTTCCGCCCGGACGACCAGGACGCCCCCGCGCTGCGCCAGGATCCGAGGTTCTGGGAACCCGCCTACCTGTGGCCGCACGGCTGGTTGGGCCTCGACCTCGGCGACGACACCGACTGGGCCGAGGTCGCGGAGCTGCTGGATGCCTCGTACCGGATGACCGCGCCGCGCCGCCTCGTGATCGGTCTCGACGGCGCGCGCTGATGCCCCGCCGCTCAGCTCACCCTGGTTCGGGGTCGCATCTGTTCGGTGGCATGCGAGTTCGGGGTCGCGTGTGGTCACCCCGGTCGAGTTCGGGGTCGCCTGTGGTCGCCTGTGGTCGCCCTGGTCGAGTTCGGGGTTGCTTCTGGTCGGCCCCACGCGGGTTCGGGGTCGCTTCTGGTCGGTGTCACCCGGGTTCGGGGTCGCATCCGGTCGCCACGGACGGCCCGAGGCGGCGAGACGCGACCCCGAACCTGCAGAGAGAGGCTCGGACCGGCGAGATCCGAGGCACCTCAGGGCGGGCCCGGCGGGGGCACCAGGCTAGGCAGACGAGCTGGCGAGCAGTGCTACCCCCTCCAGTTCGAGGTCGCCTCTGGTCGCCCGACGCGAGTTCGGGGTCGCCTCTGGTCGGCACCGCCCCGCCGAGGCGACCACTCGAGACCCCGAACCCGAGGAACCACACCACCCCACGACCACACGCGACCCCGAACTCGCGTGCCCACCCCAACCCCACGACAACACGAGACCCCGAACCCGAGGAACCACACCACCCCACGACCACACGCGACCCCGAACCCGAGGACCCACCCCACCCGAAGCCCACCCCACCGGGGCGAAAGGCCCGCCCGCCCCGGGCGAAGGGCCCGACCGCCCGATCCGGGCGGGTCAGGTCACGTCGGCGTCGACCCAGTCCATCGACTTCGTGACCGCCTTCTTCCACAGGCGCAGCTGACGCTCGCGCTCGGCCACGTCGTCGCTCGGGGTCCAGCGCTTGTCCTCCTGCCAGTTCGCCCGCAGCTCATCGAGGCCGTTCCAGAAGCCGACGGCGAGGCCGGCCGCATAGGCCGCGCCCAGCGCGGTGGTCTCGGCGACGACCGGCCGCACCACGGGGACGCCCAGGATGTCGGCCTGGAACTGCATGAGGGTGTCGTTGGCGATCATGCCGCCGTCGACCTTCAGCTCGGCGAGCTCGACACCCGAGTCCGCGTTGACGGCGTCCAGCACCTCCCGCGTCTGGAAGGCGGTCGACTCGAGCGCCGCGCGGGCGATGTGGTTGCGGTTCGAGTAGCGGGTGAGGCCCAGGATGGCGCCGCGCGCGTCGGGGCGCCAGTACGGGGCGAAGAGCCCCGAGAAGGCCGGGACGACGTACACGCCCCCGTTGTCCTCCACCGCGGCCGCCAGCTCCTCCACCTCGGGAGCGGACGAGATGATGCCGAGTTGGTCGCGCAGCCACTGGATGAGCGACCCGGTCACGGCGATCGATCCCTCCAGCGCGTAGTGGGCGGGCTCGTCGCCGAGCTTGTAGCCCACCGTGGTGAGCAGGCCGTTCTCCGACCTCACGATCTCGGTCCCGGTCTGGAAGATCAGGAAGTTCCCGGTGCCGTACGTGTTCTTGCTCTCGCCGGCGTCGAACGCCGCCTGGCCGAAGGTCGCGGCCTGCTGATCGCCGAGGATGCCGGCGACGGGAGTCTCGCGCAGCAGTGACGTGTCGCGCGCTTCGCCGTAGACCTCGCTGGAGGAACGGATCTCGGGCATCATCGAGCGCGGCACGCCGAAGTCGGCGAGGATGTCGTCGCGCCACTCGAGAGTCTTCAGATCCATGAACAGGGTGCGCGACGCGTTCGTCACGTCGGTGGCGTGGACCCCGCCGGCGGGGCCGCCGGTCAGGTTCCACAGCACCCAGGAGTCGGTGGTGCCGAACAGGAGGTCCCCTGCCTCCGCCATCTCGCGCGCCCCCTCGACGTTCTCGAGGATCCACACGATCTTCGTCCCCGAGAAGTAGGTCGCGAGCGGCAGACCGACGACGTCCTTGTACCGCTCGACACCGACGTCGCCGGCGAGGCGATCGACGATCGCCTGCGTGCGGGTGTCCTGCCACACGATCGCGTTGTAGACGGGGATGCCCGTGTTCTTGTCCCACACGACCGCGGTCTCGCGCTGATTGGTGATGCCGATCGCCGCGATGTCGTGGCGGGTGAGATCGGCCCGCCCCAGTGCCACGCCGATCACCTCACGCATGTTGTCGCGGATCTCGATCGGATCGTGCTCGACCCAGCCGGCGCGCGGCATGATCTGCTCGTGCTCCTTCTGGCCGACCGAGACGACGGAGCCCTTCTTGTCGAAGACGATGGCGCGGCTGGAGGTGGTGCCCTGGTCGAGGGCGATGATGTAGTCGCTCATGAGCTGACGTCCTTGTCTGTCGGGCGGTCACGTCCAGTGGCGGCGGGCGGTCACACGGAAGGCGGGCGGTCACACGGAATAGGGGCGGGCGAGGACGGCCGGTGCCGCGAGTGTACCGCCGACGACGGAGCCGACGACGGAGCCGCCGACGCCGACCGGCACGTCCTCGGCCGGCTCGGCCGGCCTCGTTCGACCCCGGCCGCGCGGGGTGCCGCGGGCGCGTCAGCCCGACAGCGCCGCCGGGGCCGAGGTGCGCACGTCGACGCGGTGAGCCGACAGCAGCGCATCCGCCGCCTGCTCGACCTGTGTGCGCACGGCCTCGTCGTCCCAGCCGAGCACCGGAGCCGCCGCCTCGGCGACCTCGCGGAGCGTGTCGACGCTCACGCCTCCGACGAAGGCGATGTGCGTGCGGCGCAGGAGCAGGTCGAGGAGGTCGACGACGTCCTCGCGCTCCGCGAGGAAGGCGATCTCCTCCGCCGAGTATCCGGGCGCGTGCGGCAGCGGCTGCTGCGCGACGGGCAGGGTCGCGAGGAGCTCGGCGGCGTAGGTGCCGTAGCGCTCGAGCATCCGGTCGGCGAGCACCGGCTCGTGGGCGCCGCGGTGGGTCTCGATCCACCGCGCGCGCTGGACGGGCGTGGCCGGATACCCCGCGCCCCCGCCGACCGGGAGGTCCGTGGTCGAGATGCGCCGGGGGCGGCCGAGCACGGTCAGCGCTTCGCCCGCGAGGTGTTCGGCGAGCGCGCGGAACGTCGTCCACTTGCCGCCGACGAGGCTGAGGACCGGCACGTCGCCGAGGTTCGTCCGCTCGATCCGGTAGTCGCGCGAGACGAAGCCGGGTGCGACGTCGTCGTGGCGCGGCAGCGGCCGGATGCCCGAGAAGGTGTAGACGATCTGCGACCGGTCCACCGCGATGCGCGGGAACACCTGCGCGATGAGGTCGAAGAAGTAGTCGATCTCGTCGTCCGTGCAGACGACGGGAGTGGCGGGGTCGGCGTCGATGTCGGTCGTGCCCACCATGACCCGACCCTTGAGCGGATAGATGAGGACGATCCGCCCGTCGGCGGCCTCGAAGAAGATCTCGTTGCCCCGGGTCGCCTCGAGCAGGCCGGGGTTGTCCAGGACGATGTGCGACCCCTTGGTGCCGCCCATGAAGCGCGTGGCGTTGCCGAGCGCCGTGTTGGTCAGGTCGGTCCACGGGCCCGATGTGTTGATGACGACGTCCGCGGTGAACGGGAACTCCTCGCCCGTGACCTCGTCGCGGATGATCACCGCCGAGCCGTCGACCCCGACGACCGGCGCGTGGTTCGCGGCACGCGCCGATTCCTCGCGGATGCCGTCGCGCAGCACGTCGAGAGCGAGGCGCTCCGGGTCGTGCATCGAGGCGTCGTAGTAGGTCGCGGTATAGCGGAAACGGTCGTCCAGGTCGGGGAAGCGTTCGCGCGAGGCCCGCCGCCCGCGGAACCTGTGGCGCGGCACCGCGCCGCCGTCACGCGAGAACGTGTCGTACATCACGAGGCCGAGCTTGATGAGCAGCGCCCCGCGCTCGCGCGGGGCGCCCCGGCCGTGCGTGACGAGCAGACGGAAGGGAGCGGCGAGGATGCCCGAGACGGTGCGGTGGATCGGGATGGTCGTCGGCAGCGGCTTGACGAAGTGCGGGGCGTTGCGCACCAGACGGTTGCGCTCGGTGACCGACTCCTTCACCAGCCGGAACTCGCCGTTCTCGAGGTAGCGCACTCCGCCGTGGATCATGTGGCTCGAGGCCGACGAGGCGCCGCTGACGTAGTCGCCGCGCTCGACGAGGGCGACGTCGACGCCCTGCAGCGCGAGGTCGCGGAAGGTGGCGATGCCGTTGATCCCGCCGCCGACGATCAGCACCTCGGCGTGAGGGCGCTCGCGGAGGGCTCGGATGCTCGGGCGGGGGCGGTGCGTCGACGCGGTCATCAGGTGTCCTTTTCCACGGCTGTGAGATCTACCCTCGGCCCTCGCGCACGAATGCGCAACGAGAGTGAGAGAACGTGCAGAATGGGCGGGGCGATGCACGAAGGTGCAGGACGGAGCAGACGTGAACGGCGACCTCGAGTCGGAGGCGCGCACGCGCGATGCCCTGAGGGCGGCGCAGCTGTACTACGTGCAGGAGCGGACGATGGACCAGATCGCCGCCGAGATGGGCCTGTCCCGATCCTCCGTGTCGCGCCTGCTCTCGCACGCCCGCGACATCGGCCTGGTGGAGATCACCGTCCACTCGCCCCAGGAGGCGAACTCGGTCGTGGCACGGCGCCTCGCCGAGCGGTTCGGCGTCACCGCGCACGTCGTCAGCGCCCCCGCACGCGTCTCGGACGCGGAACGGCTGGAGCGCACGGCGCGCACCGCCGCGCACGTGCTCGCCTCGACCCTCGATCCCGACGCCAGCATCGGCATCGCGTGGGGCGCGACGGTGTCGGCGATCGCCCGCCACCTGCCGACACGGCGGCTGCACGACTCGCAGATCGTGCAGATGAACGGCGCGGCGAACGAGTCGACGTCCGGCCTCTCGTACTCCGGCGCGATCCTGGAGAGGTTCGGGCAGGCGTTCGGCACGGATGTCCAGCAGTTCCCCGTGCCGGCCCTGTTCGACGACCCGCTGACGAAGCAGCTCCTATGGCGCGAACGCTCGATCCGCCGTGTGCTCGATGCCCAGTCACGGGTGCAGGTGCTCGTCTTCGGACTCGGCTCCCCGCAGGCGGACGTGCCGTCCCACGTGTACGCGGGCGGCTACCTCACCGGCCAGGACCTGCGCTCTCTCCTGCGCGACGGGGTCGTCGGGGACTGCGCCACCGTGTTCTACCGTCTCGACGGCTCCGCCGACGGCATAGAGCTGAACGCGCGGTCGAGCGGGCCGTCGCTCGAGGCGATCCGCCGCATCCCGCGGCGCCTCTGCACGGTGTCCAGCCTCTCCAAGCTCGACGCGCTGCGCGGCGCCCTGGCGGCGGGGCTCGTCACCGAGCTCGTCGTCGAAGAGGCCGTCGCCCGCCGCCTCGTGGAGTCGCCCGCGGGCTGAGGTCGCGCCGGACGAAGGGCTCCGGACGGCTCGCGACGGCGGGACGGCTCAGGATGGCCCGAGGATGAAGTTCCACGTCCCGGCGGCGACGGCGGCGGCCACGGCGATCGCCGAGATCGCGGCGCCGATCCCGATCAGTGCCCACTCCGGGCCGCCGAAGGAGGACTCCCGCGCCCACGTCCGGCGCACCGGCGCGCCGAAGCCGCGCGCCTCCATCGCCGTCGCGAGCTTGGATCCTCGCCTGATCGACAGCACGAGCAGGGCGAACGCCATGCCGACGAAGCGGCGGATCCGCCCGCGATCGGCCACGCCGCGAGCACGCCGGGCGAGCTCGAGCGCGCGCCAGTCCTCCAGGAACAGGCCGACCATGCGCAGGCCCGCCAGCGCACCGAGCACGAAGCGCGAGGGCAACCGCGCGATCTGCGCCAGACCGTCGGCCAGATCCGTCGGATCGACGGTGACGAACAGGACGACGGAGGGGAGGGCGACGGCGAGCACCCGGAAGAACGTCGCGACGGCGAGCGCGATGGACCCCTCGCTCACGCGCACCACGAACCACTCGACGTACACCTGACCGGATGCCTGTCCGTACAGCGCGATCGTGAGCGCGGTCAACGGCGCGGCGAGCCACACCGGCCACGTGCGCACCCAGAACTCCCGCCACCGCAGCCCTGCGAACAGGAAGAGCACGCACTCCAGGGCGAACGCGACGGCTGCCGAGACCACGTCGAGCGTGACGATCAGGGGCAGGGCGATCAGAGCGCTCGCGGCGAGCTTGGCGACGGGGTTGATCCGAGCGACCGTGCCGGTGCGGGCGCGCGCGTCGAGAAGGGTCACGCCCCGTCCTCCCCGGCGCGCGGCCTCGCGGGAAGGGCGTAGCGCGTCGCGTGCAGGGCACGCACGACCTCCTCGTCGTGCGTGATCGCGACGATCGACGAGCCTTCGTCGCGCAGGCGGGCGAGCAGGGCGACCAGCTCCGCCCAGGTGCGCGCGTCCTGCCCGAAGGTCGGCTCGTCGAGCACGAGCACGCGCGGCGCCGTCGCGAGGGCCGCGGCGACGGTGAGCCGACGCTTCTCCCCGCCGGACAGCGTGTACGGGTTCGCCTCGGCGAGATGATCGAGCCGCAGGCGGGCGAGCAGCTCGTCCACCCGGGCATCCCGCTCGCGCGCGTCCTGCCCGAGGGCACGCGGCCCGACCTCGAGCTCGGCGCGGACCGTGCGCGCGAGGAGCTGATGCTCCGGGTCCTGCAGCACCGTTCCGATGCGCGTCAGCAGGTCTCGGGACCGCCACCGGATGGGGGCCGGATCCAGCCCCGCTCGCAACGCCGGCGCGGCCGTCGCCTCCCCGCCGGCCGGGGGGAGCAGCCCCGCGAGGGTCAGGCCGAGGGTCGACTTGCCGGCACCGTTGGGGCCCACCAGTGCGAGAGCCGCGCCCGCACGGACGTCGAGGTCGATCCCCGTCGCGACCAGCACGTCCCGCACCCGCGCCACCGCCAGATCGCGCGCCCGCAGCAGGGTCTCACCCGGTGCGTGCAACGGGGCGGGCGGGAAGGCGGGCGGCAGGCCCGGCACCCAGACGCCGGTGCGGGAGAGCTCCGCGCCGCGCGCGCCGAGGATCTCCGCGGGCGGCCCGTCGGCGACGACGCCGCCGTCACCGATGACGATGACGCGCGTGACGAGCGGCGTCCACACCTCGACCCGATGCTCGACGACGACGAAGGTCGCGCCGGTCGCATCCAGCACCCGCCCGACCGCGTCGCGCACCTCGACGACGCCCTCCGGGTCGAGGTTCGCGGTCGGCTCGTCGAGCAGGAGAAGTCCCGGCCGCATCGCGAGCGCGCCCGCGAGGGCGAGACGCTGCTTCTGCCCGCCGGAGAGCGCGTGGGTCGGGCGATCCAGCGGCATGTCGAGACCCACGGCATCCAGCGCCTCGCGCACGCGCGGCCAGATGTCGTCGCGCGGCACGCCGAGGTTCTCGCAGCCGAAGGCCACGTCGTCGCCCACGCGCGAGAGGATGACCTGCGCGTCGGGGTCCTGGAGGACCAGGCCGACGCGCCCGCGCGCCTCCGCCGCGGGAACCCCGTCGATGCGCAGCTCGCCGCGCGACTCGCCCTCGTCGTCGCCGCCCAGGACGCCCGCGAGGGCGTGCAGCAGCGTCGACTTGCCGGCGCCGGAGGCACCGAGCAGCAGCACCCGCTCCCCCGGCGCGATCTCGAGACTCACCTCGCGCAGCGCCCACGCCCGCCGCGACGCGTGCCGCCACCCCCATCCCCGAGCGACGGCAGCGGCGGGGATGCCCTGCGCCGTCACCGCGTCAGACGAGCGCGCGGCGCTCGCGCCCCGACGCGAACCGGTCGAGGGCACCGGTCGCCGCGAGGCCCCGCGCGAGGAACCACGACAGGCCTCCCGCGATCACCGCACCCGAGACGGTCGTGCTGACCAGATAGACGACCGTGAAGGCGGCGTCGGCGCCCGCGTACCAGAGGATGAGGTTGTTGATCCCTCCCGCGATGGCGGCGCCCGCGCCCGCGAGGACCGCGACGGGCAGCGACCAGGCCCGGTACAGGAACAGCAGGAAGATGAGCTCCGCGCCGAGACCCTGCACGAGCCCCGCCTCGATCGTGAGGAATCCGCCCCACTGGTTGCCGATGAGGGCCGAGACGACGGCGGCGAGCGTCTCGGTGTAGATCGCGGCGCCGGGCTTGCGGATGATGAGCGCGCCGAGGACGCCCGCGAACAGCCACGGCCCGTCGAGAAGTCCCTGCACGCCGGGAAGGAGGGGCTCGAGGAGAGCCTTGGGCCCGAGGTAGCCGATGTTCCACAGCAGGAAGATCAGCCCGGACGCGACACCGATCACGCTGGCCACGACGATGTCGACGACACGCCAGCGCAGGACCCTCGCTCGACCGGGGCCGCCGGGGGCCGTCGTGGACGTGGTGGATGGGGACGCCGAAGCGTGCATGTTTCTCTCCTCCCTGCGCCGGCATGATCCGGATCAGGTTCGACGGTCGAAGCGTGGATCGCTTCCTCTCAGCCCGGCTCACCGGACTCCCGTGGTTCTTGACGTCGAGTATAGGTGCTTCGCGGTAGTTTGAGCGGGTGACCGTGGACGATTCGCCCCCGCCGCCCGGCCCGGCGGCTGTGGCGGCGCCCGATGCGTCCAGCGTGGTCCTGACCGCGCACGACGCGGCCCGCGGCTCGGCCCGGGTCGCCCTGCGGTGGGTCGAGGACGACGCGGTCGTCGCCGCCCCGGCACCCCGGGAGCTCCTCCTCGCGCACGGGTACCCCGCCGTCTCGGTGGATCTGCTCGCGCGGAGGCCGCGACGCTCGCCCTGGCGCGCCGGCGTCGTCATGCCCTTCCTCCTGGCCATCGCCCTCGCCGGTCTCTACGCGGCGACCACGCTCCTCTGGCCTCTCGTGGCGGTGCCGCCCGTCGTCGACGACGTCCCGATCGCGGCTCTGGATGCACCGCCGACCGCGGTCACCTGGCCCGCGGAGGGCTCGGCGGCCGTGGGCGTCGCCGGGTTCGACGGGGCGCCGGCCTCCACCGCCGACCAGGCCCCGATGGCGAGCATCACCAAGCTCGTCACGGTGCTGATGATCCTCGACCAGATGCCGCTGGCGCCGGGCCAGAGCGGTCCGTCGTTCTCCTTCACGGAGCGCGATGAGGAGACGTACTACGACTACCTCGCCCAGGACGAGTCGGCGCTGGATGTGCCCGTCGACGGTTCGCTGACGCAGTATCAGATGCTGCAGGGCATCCTGATGGGCTCCGCGGGCAACTACACCGACCGTCTCGCGAGCACGATCTGGCCGACCGACGCCGTCTTCGCGCGCGCCGCATCGGAGTGGCTCGCCCGCCACGGACTCACCGGCATCACGGTCGTCGAGCCCACGGGCATCGATCCGGCCAACGCCGCCGATCCCGCCTCGCTCATCGCGCTGGCGCGCTTCGCGCTCGACGACCCGGTCGTCGCCGAGATCGTGCGGACCCGGACGGTCGACCTCCCCGGAGCGGGAACGGTCGTCAACACCAACGATCTGCTGAGCGACCCGGCGGTCATCGGCGTCAAGACCGGCTCGCTCAGCACGGGCTACAACCTCCTCGCCGCGCGCGAGCAGACGGTGGGCGAGCAGACGGTCCGTGCCTACGCGGTCACACTGACCCAGGGGAGCCGGAGCGACCGCGACGGCGAGACCGCGCGCCTGCTCGCCGAGGTCACCGCCGAGGCATCCCAGCCGCGTGTCCTGCCCGCGGGGACTCTCGCCGGCGTGGTCACGACACCCTGGGGCGCGACCGCGAACGTCATGACCGACACCGACGTCTCGCTGCTGCTGTGGAACGGGGCCACCGCCCCCGTGGTCTCCGACATCGAGCTCGGCGACGCCCGTACCGCCGAGAGCGCCGTCGGCAGCATCCGGGTCGCGGGCCCGCTCGGCGCCGCCACGACCGGCCTGCACCTCACGGGGGACATCCCCGGCCCCGACGCGTGGTGGCGCCTGACCCACCCGCTGCAGCTGTTCGGCCTCGCGGACTGAGCGCCGAGGGCCCCGACCCGGGTCCGACCGCGGGATGCGCGCGTCAGAACGGCCAGACCAGCGGGACGTAGACGACCGCCGCGGCGAGGAACACGACCATGAGCGGCAGCCCCAGCTTCCAGTAGTCGCCGAAGCGGTACCCGCCCGGCTGCAGCACCATGAGGTTGACGGGCGTGGCCACCGGCGTGAGGAACGCCGCCGCGCCGGCGACCGTCAGCGCCATCATGAACGGCTGTACGCTGAGATCGAGGCTGTCGGCGATCGCGATGGCGATCGGGGTCACGATGAGCACGGTCGCGACGTTCGAGATGAACTGGCCGAGCACCATCGTCAGCACGCACAGGACGAGCAGCGCGACCTGCGGTGAGCCCGACCCGATGACGGCGAGCACGACGTCGGCGACACGGTTCGCCGCCCCCGTCGTGATGAAGGCCGACGACAGCGGCACCATGCCGGCGATGAGGATGACCGTCGTCCAGGAGATCGACCGGTAGGCCTGCGGGATCGTGAGCGCTCGCGTCAGCACGATCGCCCCCGCCGCCGAGAGCCCCGCCACCGCCGGAGGGACCAGGCCGGTCGCCAGCAGCACGACCATGAGGCCCAGGATGACGAGCGAGCGCTTCGCACCCCGCCCGAGCGGCACCGCCCGCTGGAGCGACTGCGGGGGCGTGACGGCGATCACGTCGGGCGACTGCGAGTACCGGGCGAGTGCGGCCCACGGGCCCTGGACGAGCACGGCGTCGCCCGCCTGCAGCGTGAGGGAGCCCGCGACGCCGGTGCCGCGCGACGCGTTCGGCCCGTCGTCGGCGCCCCGCCGCACGGCGAGGATCACGAGGTTCTCGTCCCGCGTGGTCATCCCCGTCGAGACCGTCCGGCCGATCAGGCGCGAGCGCGGCGCGACCAGCACCTCGGCGACTCCCTCGCGGGCGCTGAAGAGGACGCCGGTGTCGATGTCGACGGCGTAGCTGTCGCGCAGCGTGCGGGCGTGCTCGCTCGGGTCGGTCGGATCGGCGAAGTGCTCCGGGCGGCGCGTGGGCAGCAGCCGGTCTCCCGCGAGCGCGACGATCGCGACCGTCACAGCGACCAGGGGAACCCCGACCAGGGCGAACTCGAAGAAGCCGAACTCCCGGCCGCCGGCCGCCGCCGCCGCCTCGGACACGACGATGTTCACCGGGGTGCCGGTCAGTGTGAGCAGCGACCCGGCGCTCGCGCAGAAGGCGAGCGGAAGCAGCATCTTCGACGGGACGATCTTCGCGCGGACGGCGACCACCACCACCACCGGCAGCAGCGCGGCGACCGCGCCGTTGATCGAGATGAACGCGGCGAGCACCGCGGCCATCGTCCCGAACACGACGGTCAGCCGCGCCCGGCCCCGGCCCGCGCGCGCGACGACCTGCTGCCCGAGCCACGCGGTCACACCGGTGGCATCCAGCGACTCGCTCACCACGAACAGGCTCGCGATGAACAGGACGGTCGGGTCGCCGAACCCCGACAGCGCCTCGGAGAGGGTCAGGACCCCCGTCGCCCACAGCGCGAGGGCCACACCGGTCGACACGACCGCCAGGGGCACGCGACCGCTCACGAACGCGACGATCGCGAGCGCCAGGATCAGGAAGGTCCACGCCGCGGGGTCCATGCCCCTCACCCTAGACGGCGCGCCGGGCCACGGTCATTCCGGCGATCACACCGCGCCAGCTCCGCAGAATGTCACCTACTCCGCAGCCGATCGCGCCTCCGCGTGCGGAGTTCGCGACATCCTGCGGAGTTCGCAAGCCGTCACTCCGTGACGGCGTCGACCAGCTCGATCTCGGCATCCGCCACGCGGATCGTGAGCGGGGACGTCGTGGTGACGTCGGAGGGCGTCACGAAGACGGAGGTGTGCGGCACGAGGTCGCGTGTGCAGGCCCTGTCCTCCGGGATTGCGCGGACGTCGACGCGGACGACATTGCCCGCCGACGCGGGCTCCTCGACCACCATCCGCTCACCGATCGGCGGGCAGGTGCTGCTCCCCCAGAGCACGACGGCGATGGCGCCCGCGTTCTCGAGGTAGAAGGCCTGCGGCTCGCCGCTGACGGCCGATGCGTCGACGTGCTCGGGGAAGCCCGGATAGGACTCCGTCGGGCCCGCGCCGGCGGCGCACCCCGCGAGCGCGAGGCCGAGTGCGGCCACACCGACGACGATTCCCCACCGCGTGCGTCCAGACATCCTCGCCCCTCTCCGCGCTCGTGCGATCACCTTATCGGTGGCCGGTCGTCGATCACAGTCCGAGCAGCCACGTCGCGATGAGGAAGTAGATCACGAGACTCGTCGCGTCGCAGAAGGTCGAGATGAACGGGGTGGAGAACACGGCCGGGTCGGCGCGTACGGCTCGGGCGAGCATCGGCATCGCGCCGCCGACCGCCGCCGCGAGCGTGCACACGGCCACGAGCGTGAGTCCGATCACGCCGCCGAAGGAGACGCCGAAGACGAGGGATGCCAGCACGAAGCCGAGACCTCCCAGGAGGCTGCCGAGGAGCAGCCCCACGCGCACTTCGCGCCACGCGACGGCGAGGACGTCGCCGGCGCGCACCTCTCCGAGCGCGAGCGCGCGGGTGACCGTGGTCGCCGCCTGCGCGCCGGTGTTCCCCGCCGTGCCCGTGAGCAGCGGGATGAACAGCGCGAGCGTGACGACCTCGGCGAGGGTCTCCTCGAACACCCCGAGCACCTGGACGGTCAGCAGGGCCGAGACGGCGAGGACCAGCAGCCACACCACCCGCGAGCGCACGATCCCGAGCACCGGTGTCGTGAGGTACGGGCGGCGCAGCGGCTCGGCGGCGCCCTGACGGGCCGCGTCCTCGTCGTCGGCGTCCTCGAGGATGCGCGCGGCGTCGTCGACCGTGACGACACCGACGATGCGGTTCTCGCCGTCCACGACGGGAGCGGCGAGCAGCTGCGCCTCGACGATGCGGCGCGCCGCCGTCTCGGCGTCGTCGGTGGCGCGCACGGAGCGCGCGTCGACCATGAGGTCGCCGATCGTCGCGTCCGCGGGTGCCATCACGAGGTCGCGAAGCCCGATCACACCCTCGACGCGCCGCTCGTCGTCGGTGACGGGCAGCAGGTAGATCGTCTCGGCCTCCGCGCCGCGATGACGCACGTGGGTGAGCGCGTCCCCCGCCGTCAGCCGGGCACGCAGCCGCACGAACTCCGGGCTCATGTATCGGCCGATGCTGCGCTTCGGGTAGCCGAGCAACGGCAGGGTCAGCTCTCGCTCCTGCGCGGAGAGTCCCTGCAGGAGCCGCTTGGCCACCCCGGCGGGGAGCTCGTCGAGCAGCTGCACCCGGTCGTCGGGGTCGATCGCCTCGAACACGCGCGTCACGTCCTCGTCGCGGAGTCCTTCGATCAGCTCCCCGCGCAGACCGTTCTCGAGCAGCTCGAAGACGTCGACCGCCGTCGAGCGGTCGAGCAGGCGGTACATCACCGCACGGTCGGCGGCATGCTGCTCCTGCTCCAGCAGCCGGACGATCTCGGGCGCGTCATGCGCATGCAGGAGCGTGCTCACGGCGGTGAGGTCGTGTGCGGCGAGCGCGGCCGTCACGCCGTCCCGGAATCCGTCGAATTCTTCGTCCATGGCCTCGATCCCTACCGTGCGCGGATGGACGACAGGTTACGCGGGACGACCGCGCCGCCGCGCGGCGCACGGCCTCGACGGGCGGCATGGAAGACTGTGGGGATGCGTTCCTCCCGTGCCACGCGTGTCGCGCGCGGCGCCGTGGTCGCGAGCATCGCGACCTTCACGGCGCTGCTGTCGCACGTCGTCGCCGGCGGGGACGTGCCCGGCTGGGCCGGGGTCGCGGCCCCGTGGATGCTGGCTCTCATGGCGTCCACGCTCCTGGCCGGGCGGAACCTGTCGACGATCCGGCTCGGCCTGAGCGTCGTGATCAGTCAGCTCCTGTTCCACACGCTCTTCGTGATGGGCGCGTCCGCATCCGCGCCCGCGATGCCGGGCATGCATCACCACGGCGCGATGACCGTGCTGCCGACGGCGCCCGTCGAGACGGCGGCACTGTGCGCCGACCCGCTCATGTGGGCGATGCATGCCGCGGCGGCGATCCTCACCACTGTGATGCTCGTGCGCGGCGAGCGCGCAATGCGCGCACTGCTGCGCCTCGCACACGACCTGCGCACCTGGGCACGACGGATCGTGCGGCACACCGCCGCCGTGTCGCTGCCCCACCTGCCCTCCGCCTCTCCCGAGGCGCCGTTCTGGGTCGTCCGGCCCGCCGCTCGTCTCGCCGTCCAGCGGCGACGAGGTCCCCCGCTCGCGATCGCGCTCTGACCCTGCCCCGCCGCGCCCCGCGCCGCGGGGTCCGCGTGCGCGCCGTCGGCGCGCGATCGATCGGTGGTGCCCGTTGTCCCGTTCCCGCATCCGTACCCTCACCATGGCCGTCGCTCTGGCGGCAGCGGCGGTGCTCGTCTCGGCGACGCCCGCCGCGGCGCACGACGAGCTCATGGCGAGTTCGCCGTCCCCGGGCCAGGATCTCTCCTCCGGCCCGGAGGAGATCTCGCTGACGTTCTCCGCGGACGTCCTGACCGTCGGCGCCGCCGTCATCGTCGCCGACGGGTCGGCCCGCGACTGGACGGCCGGCGAGCCGTCGGTCGAGGCCGGCACCGTCACGGTCCCCCTGGAGGGCGCCCTACCCGCCGGCGGGTACGAGATCCGGTGGCGGGTCGTCTCGGCGGACGGCCATCCGATCAGCGGCCTCGTGCCGTTCACGGTCGGCGGCGCCGCACCCCTCGAGAGGGCGGCTCCGGCCGACGACGGCACTCCTCCGGCGGCGAGCCCCGCCGACAGCACACAGCAGAGCGCATCCGACGACCAGGGGATCATCCGGATCCTGCTGGTGGGCCTCGGTGGAGCGGCCGTCGCGGTCGCCGCCTATGCCCTCATCCGCATACTTCGCAGGAAGAAGAACACCACATCATGACCATCTCCCTCTCTCCCCTCTCCCGCGCCGCCGCCCTCGTCGCCGTCGCAGCCCTCTCCCTCACGGGGTGCGCGGCGTCCGCGTCGGCACCCGCCGCGTCGCCCACCCTCGCCGGCGCGTCCGTCTCCGTCTCCGACGCGTGGGTCAAGGCGGCCGACGCGGGCATGTCCGCCGCGTTCGGCACGGTGCACAACGACTCGGCCGCAGAGGTCACCCTCGTCTCCGCCGAGACGTCGGCGTCGTCGATGACCGAGCTGCACGAGACCACCGCGAACGACGCGGGCGAGATGGTGATGCAGCAGAAGCCGGGCGGGTTCGTGATCCCGGCAGGCGGCGAGGCCGTCCTGCAGCCCGGCGGCGACCACATCATGCTGATGGACCTCACCGCACCGCTGACGGCGGGGTCCGACGTCACGCTCACGCTCACCTTCTCCGACGGCTCCACGTACGACCTCACGGCTCCCGTGAAGGACTACGCGGGGGCGAACGAGACGTACGAGGGCGGCGACATGTCCGGCCACACGAGCCCCACTCCGGCGCCGGGCCACTGATGGGCGCGCCCGCTCCCCGTTCGGGCCGGGCGTCCTCGACGCGGCGGCAGTTCCTCCTCGGAGGGGCTGTCGCCGGCGTCGGCGCCGCCGCCGCGATCGGCGTCGACCTCGCCCTCACCCCGACAGGTGGGTCGACGGCGTCGGTTCCACTCAACGGGGACGTGACCGTCCCCTTCCACGGCGCGCATCAGGCCGGCATCGACACGGATGCGCAGGCGCACGCGACGCTCGTGGCGATCGACCTGAACGACGACCTCGACCGCGACGGCCTGCGCCGACTCCTGCGCGTCCTGAGCGATGACGCCGAGAGACTCACGCAGGGCCGTGGCGCCCTCGCCGACTCGGAGCCCGAGCTCGCCCTCTCCCCCGCCCGGCTCACCGTCACCTTCGCCTTCGGGCCGCGCCTCGTCACGCGCACCGGCGCCTCCGCTCCGTCGTGGCTGCGTCCGCTGCCCGCGTTCGCGATCGACCGGCTGCAGGAGGGGTTCAGCGACGGCGACCTGCTGCTGCAGGTCGCCGCCGACGACCCCCTCACCGTGTCGCACGCGACACGCATGCTCCTGAAGGATGCGCGCGGGTTCGGGCGCGTGCGGTGGAGCCAGCAGGGCTTCCGCCGCGCGCACGGCACGGTCGCACCGGGCACGACGATGCGCAACCTCTTCGGGCAGGTGGACGGCACATCGAACCCGCGACCGGGGACCACGGCGTTCGACGACGTGGTGTGGTCGGGCGAAGGATGGCTCGCCGGGGGCACCGGGATGGTGGTCCGGCGCATCCGCATGGATCTCGACCGGTGGGACCGCCTCGACCGACCCGGCCGCGAGCAGTCGGTGGGACGCACGCTGTCGACCGGAGCGCCTCTGACCGGCACGGCGGAGCACGACGAGCCGGACTTCGAGGCGACGACCCCGATCGGCTTCCCCGTGATCCCGGAGTTCTCCCACGTGCGACGTTCGCGTCCGGACGATCCGGCGCAGCGGATCTTCCGCCGCGCCTACAACTACGACGAGCGGCCCACGGATGGCGGCATCTCCGACGCCGGGCTGGTGTTCGTGTCGTTCCAGGCCGACGTGGATCGCCAGTTCGTGCCGATCCAGCGGCGCCTGGACGAGCTCGATCTGCTGAACGAGTGGACGACGCCGATCGGCTCGGCCGTCTTCGCCGTGCCGCCCGGGTGCGCTCCGGGCGGCTTCATCGGCGAGACGCTACTCGGGTGACCCTTCGCCCTCGCGGATCACCTTCCCCGGGTTGAAGATGCCGGCCGGGTCCAGAGCCCGTTTCACCGCGGCGTGCATCCGCAGCGCCCTCGGGCCCGCCTCGCGGACGAGCCCCGCCCGCTTGAGCAGGCCCACACCGTGCTCGCCGGTCACCGTGCCGCCGACCTCGAGGGCGACGTCGAGGATGGCCTCGAAGGCCGCCTGGGCACGCAGCCGGGCCTCGTCGTCCCCGTGGGCGGTGACGATCAACGGATGCAGGTTGCCATCGCCGGCGTGCGCGATGTTCGCGATGCGCACGTCGAAGGCCTCCGCGATGTCGTGGATGCGCCCGAGCACCGCCGGTACGGCGCGGCGCGGCACGCAGATGTCCTCGGTCAGCACCGCACCGAGGCGTTCGACGGCAGGGTAGGCGAGGCGCCGCGCCTCGAACAGCGCCTCCGCCTCCGCCTCGTCGGTGGATCGGTCCGCCCAGGTCGCCCCCGCCTGCTCGAAACAGGTCACGACGCGCGCGGCCAGCTCGTCCCGGTGCGGCATCGGGTCGTCGAGTCGGGCGAGCAGGAGCACCTCCGCCTCCACGGCCAGACCCATCGCCGTCCACTCGTCGACGGCCTCCAGGCAGTACCGGTCCACGAGCTCGAGGGCGGCAGGCACAACCCCCGCCGCCGCGACGGCGCGGATCCCCTCGCCCGCCGACACGAGATCGGGGAAGGCTCCGACGACCGTCGCCGCCTGTCCCGGCAGCGGAAGCAGCCGCACCGTGACCTCCGTGACGATCCCGAGCGTCCCCTCCGAACCGACGAAGAGGCCGACGAGGTCGTACCCGGCGACCCCCTTGGCCGTGCGGTGCCCGATGCGCACCGTATCCCCGAAGCCGTTCACGACCTCCAGGGCGAGCACGTAGTCGCGCGTCACGCCGTACTTCACGCAGCACAGGCCGCCCGCGTTGGTCGCCACGTTGCCACCGATCGACGACCACGGGGCGCTCGCCGGGTCCGGCGGGTACCACAGCCCGTGCTCCGCGACAGCGCGGCGGAGGTCGTCGCCGACGACGCCCGGCTGGACGACCGCGAGACGCTCGACCTCATCGATCTCGAGCACCTCGTCCATATCGGCGAGACTGACGACCACGCATCCGTCGATCGCGTTCGCTCCCCCGGAGAGCCCGGTGCCCGATCCACGCGCGACGACGGGTCGTCCGTCGGCGAGACAGAGGCGGACGACCGCCTGCACGTCGGCGGTTCCGGTGGCGCGCACGACCGCGATCGGCGCGCCGGCCTCGGCCCACTCCGCGTCGTCGGCCACGAGGCCCGCGACGATCTGCGGGTCCGTCACGATCACCCGCGGGGGCAGCGCACCCGCGAGCGCGTCGAGGAACCGCGCGTCCCGATCGGTCGGCTCTTTCGTCGGCTCGTCACCCGTCATCGCGCCTCATCACACGTCGTCGCTCATCGCGACGATCTCGTCCGCATCGAACGGGAACCCCGGGAACTCCGTGAGGGATGCCATCGGCACGCTGAGCACCGAGTCCCTGCCCGCCTCGTCCGCGAGCAGGTCCGCCATGCGCCCGGTGATCCCTCCTCGTTCGGCGATCGCCTCCGTGAGGCGGGGTCCCCGTCGGGCATCGGCGAGCCACTCGCCGAAGCTGGACCACAGCGTGAGGGGGACGGAGACGGCGCGACCGGCCACCTCGGCCGTGCCGCGCAGACGGATGTCCCTCGAGGATGCTCCGACCCGCACCTCGAGCACGCCGCCCTCGAACTCCCACGCGTCCGAACGCACATCGAAGTAGCCGAGCCGGTCGCGGGCGACCGCGAAGGAGACACGACGCGACGCACCCGCCGCGAGATGCACCCGGGAGAACGCGCGCAGCTGCTGCTCGGGCATCCGGACCACCGCGGAGTCCTCGGCGACGTAGAGCTGGACGACCTCGTCGCCGGCGCACGCCCCGGTGTTCGTGATGCGCGCGCTCACGGTGAGGGCGACCTCGGACGAGGGGTCCGAGGACGGCTCGATCTCGAGCTCGTCGTACGCGAAGGACGTGTACGACAACCCGTGCCCGAAGGGGAAGTCCACGGCGAGGCCGAGGGCGTCGTAGTGGCGGTATCCCACGAACACCCCCTCGCCGTAGCGGACGTGCCCGGCTTCGCCGGGGAAGGAGAGATAGGACGGGGTGTCCTGGAGCCGCTGCGGGACGGTCTCGGCCAGCCGCCCGGCGGGGTTCACGTCGCCCACGAGGACGTCGACGATGCTGTCGCCGTGGGCTTGGCCGGTGAGCCAGAACTCGACGATCGCCGCCATACCCTCCCGCCACGACGCCGTGCTCACCGCGGACCCGTTGCTGAGGCATGCCACGACCGGGACGCCGGAGCGCCCGAGACGCGTCAGCAGGGACCGCTGCACCTCCGGAAGCTCGATCGAGGTGCGGTCTCGGCCCTCCGCCTCGGCGGACCCCGGCAGTCCCACGCACGCGATGACGATGTCCGCCTCTGCGGCCAGCGCGACCGCCCGATCCTCTTCGGCGGCGTCGATCGTGGCGGCGTCCACGGCGTAGCCGGGCGCGAAGGTCACGACGGCGCCACGCTCCGTGAGCCGCGCGTGGAGGGAATCCCACGCGCTCACGACGCGCGTCGGGTTCACCGCCGAGCTCCCGGCACCCTGATACCGCGGCTCGCGGGCGAGGGAGCCGATGACGGCGATGCGCACGCCGCCCAGATCACGCAGCGGCAGGACGCCGTCGTTCGTCAGGAGCACGGCGCTGCGCGCGGCCGCGCGCCGCGCGAGGTCGTGGTGCGCGCCGGGATCGGCGGCATCGGCGAGCGCCTCCGCCCGCGTCGTCCGCCTGCCGAGCAGAGCGAGCCGCTCCGCGACCGCCTCCAGGACCTCGGGGGCGAGGGCGCCGGATCTCGCCGCCTCGGCGACGCGAGCATCGTCGGGCCGTCCGGGCATCCGCAGATCCAGGCCCGAGCCGACGGCGTCGACCGGGTCGTGCACGGCGCCCCAGTCGGACACCACCACGCCGTCCCAGCCCCACCGCCGTCGGAGCGTGTCGGTCAGCAGGAACGGGTTCTCCGAGGCGTACACGCCGTTGATCCGGTTGTACGAGGACATGATCGTCCACGCCGGCTCGACCTCCAGGGCGACCTGGAAGGCGCGCAGGTAGATCTCGAAGAGGGTCCGCCGATCGACGTCGGCACTCACCCGCTGACGATCGGTCTCCTGGTTGTTGACGGCGAAGTGCTTCAGACAGGCCGCGACACCCTGCGACTGGATGCCCGCGACCATCGCTCCGGCGAGGACGCCGGCCAGCAGCGGATCCTCGGAGTAGTACTCGAAGTTGCGGCCGCACAGCGGACTGCGCTTGATGTTGAGGCCGGGGCCGAGGACAACGTCGACGCCCTGGGCCGCGGCCTCCGCGCCCAGCGCCCGGCCCACCTCGGTGATCAGCTCCGGGTCCCAGGAGGAGGCCAGGGTGACGGCGGGCGGAAAGCACGTCGCCGGGAGGCTCCGACCGATGCCCAGGTGATCGGGCGCGTCGTCGTTCTGGACGCGCAGCCCGTGCGGGCCGTCCGCCAGGCGAAGAGCCCGCACCCCGTCGGCGGGCGATGCGGGGGTGGACCAGTAGTCGACACCCGTCGTCAACGGTGCGCGGCGGAGCGCCGCCGTCGAGCGATCGGCGACGCTCACCTCCGCGTCGGGCTCTGCGGGCCCGCTCATCCCATGGCCCGTTCCGGAGCGAGTCCGCGGGACACATGGTCCGCGAGCACGTCCTCCCAGGGGATGACACCGTTGCGCTGCGCCCACGCCTCGTACTCGGCGAGGAGCTCGGCGGCCAGAGCGGGCTCCGCGGCGGAGAGGTCGTGCGACTCCCCCCGGTCGACCGCGATGTCGTAGAGCTCCCAGGGGCCTCCCCACTCACGCACGAGCTTGTACCGTCCGCGACGCACCGCCGCGTTGCCGACGTGCTCCCAGAAGAGCGTCCGCTCCTCGGTGGGCTCGCCCCGCCATACGGGCAGCAGCGACTCCCCCTCGAGATCGGACTCCAGTCCCATAGCGTCCAGCACGGTCGGGACGATGTCGATGATGTGGCCGACGCCCGGCATGATGTCGGCCCCCGCCGGCACGCCTCCCGCGGGCCACGACGCGATGAACGGCGTCGAGATGCCGCCCTCGTGCACCCACCGCTTCCACATCCGGAACGGCGTGTTCGAGACGGTCGCCCATCGCTCGCCGTAGCTCTGGTAGGTGTTCGCGGGACCGGGCATCAGATCCGGGTGGTTGCCGACGACGACCTCCTCGCCCGCGCGGGTGACGGGAGGGCACACGAGCTCGGAGAAGCTCGTGCGTCCGGGAGTGATCTCTTCGCTGCACCCGCCGTTGTCGGAGAAGAAGAGGACGATCGTGTCCTGGTCGACGCCCGCGACCTCGAGGGCGTCGAGGATCCGGCCGACGCCTCGGTCGAGCGACTCCACCTGAGCGGCGTACACGGCCATCCGCTCCGTCTCCCACCGCGCGTCGGCGGGCCATCCGTCGAGGTCGGCACCGACCTCGAACCGCTCCACACCGGACGCGACTCCGAGATCACGCATCCGGGCGAACCGCTCGGCCTGCACGCGCGCCCAGCCGACGCCGAAACGATCGCGGTACTTCGCGATGTCCGACTCGTCGGCCTGCAGCGGCCAATGCGGCGCGGTGTACGCGAGGAACAGGAAGAACGGCTCCTCGGCCTCCGCTCGCCGCCGGATGAAGTCGACCCCGCTCTGGGTGATGTCCTCCGTGAAGTAGTAGTCCTCCGGGAGGTCGGCGTCCGCGACGCGCTGTTCGCCCTCGGTGATCGGCGGGTTCCGGTAGCTGGATGCGCCGGGGAGCATCCCGCGGAACTCGTCGAACCCTCGTCGTGTGGGCCACGTCGCGCTGGGCACAGTCATGTCGCTGGCGAGGTGCCACTTCCCGAAGACGGCGGTGGCGTACCCCTCGTCCTTCACGCGCTCCGCGAGAGTGGGGACGTCCGGGTCGAGGGACCCGGGGTACCCGCGGGGACGATTGTCGGTGGTGAGCACGCCGATGCCGACGGAGTGCGGGTGACGGCCGGTGAGCAGGGCGGCGCGCGAGGGCGAGCAGCGGGGTGTGACGTAGTACGAGGTCATACGGACACCGCGCGCGGCGAGACGCTCGAGCTGGGGGGTGTCGATCTCCCCGCCGAACGGGGAGATGTCGGAGTATCCGAGATCGTCGGCGAGGACGATGACGACGTTCGGGCGGTTCATGTCGTCGGTTCCTCCGATGGCGCGGGTGCGCTCCCGGGGTCGCGCAGGTAGGGGGTGAGAAGGGTCAGGAAGAGCCGGACGTAGCCGGCACGGTCGAACGCCTGCGGGTCGACCACCCATTGCGCGCCGAGGCCGTGCGAGATCGCGATCAGCCAGCGCGCGATGACCTCCGCCGTGATGCCCTCGGGGAGCGTCGACTCATCGATGGCCCGCCGCACCTCCGCGATGTTGCGCTCCAGCACATCGAGGTCGCGCGCCCGGAACCAGTCGTGCGCGGGGTGGTCGGGCGCAGTGCTCTCCGCGGAGAGCACCACGAACAGCTGCACCAGCTCGGGATGCAGATCGTTCTCGGAAAGACCGCTGACGAAGGCCTCGAGCCCGGGCATCCCGGCGCGCTTGCGCTCCTGGCGCCGCGCGGCACCCTCCTCCTCACGTTGCTGCATCACCGCCAACAGCAGGGCGCTCTTGTTCGGGAAGTAGTGGAAGATGGCCGCCTGGGTGATCCCGACCTCCCGGGCGATGTCCGCGAGGCTCACCGAGTGGAATCCTCCGGACGCGAACAGCGTCATCGCCGCGCGGAGGATCTCCTGGCGCCGGATCTCTCCGCGGGCGCGGGGGACGATGCGCGGGTCGGTCCGCTGAGCGGAGACCTCGGTCGACGCGACACCGTCCGATTCGTCGTGCGTGGTGGATGTCATGCGAAGACCTTGTCTACGTCGGGCGTCGCCGCCAGGAGCGTGCGCGTGTACGGATGCTGCGGATCGCCGTAGATCTGCTCGGTGTCGCCCGTCTCGACGATCCGGCCTCGCCGCATCACCGCCACTCGGTGGCTGATCGCCCGGACGACGGAGAGGTCGTGGGAGATGAACAGATAGGCGAGCCCGTACGTCCGCTGCAGCGACTCGAGCAGATCGAGGATCTGCGCCTGGATCGACACGTCGAGCGCCGACACCGGCTCGTCCAGGATAAGCAGGTCAGGGTCGGAGGCGAGAGCGCGCGCGATGCCGATGCGCTGACGCTGCCCACCCGAGAACGCCCACGGATACCGGTCCAGATACTCCGCCGAGAGGCTGACCCGTTCGAGCAGCTCGACGCTGCGCTCGCGCACCTCGCGCGCGGGCACGTCCGCGATACGCAGCGCCTCCTCTAGGGACTGCCCGGCCGTGCGTCGGGGGTTCAGCGACGAGTAGGGGTCCTGGAAGACGTACTGGATCGACCGCACCATCGCGCGCCGCTGCGCCGGGGTCATCTCCGCCGCGGACACCCCTCCGACGCGGATCTCCCCCTCGGTCGGCTGGTTGATCCCGACGATCGTGCGCGAGAGCGTGGACTTGCCGCACCCCGACTCGCCCACGAGGGCCAGCGTCTCCCCCGGTGCGACCGTGAGGCTGACGCCGTCGACGGCGAAGAACGGCTGCGCGGGACGGAACAGGCTGCGGCGTCGGGTGTTCACGTCCACCCGCAGGTCGCGCACCTCCAGAACCGGGGTCGCCGCCTCGGTCGGCGCGTCGTGGCGCAACGGCGCATCCATCCGGGGAATCGCGGCCATGAGCTTGCGCGTGTACGCGTCGACCGGATTCGCGAGGACCTCGCGCACGGGACCACGCTCGACGATCCGTCCCTTGTACATCACCAGCACGTCGTCGCACAGCTCCGCCACGACACCCATGTCGTGGGTGATGAAGACGATCGCGATCCCGAGTTCGTCTCGCAGGCGACGGAGGAGCTCGAGGATCTGCGCCTGGATGGTGACGTCGAGAGCCGTGGTGGGCTCGTCGGCGATCAGGATCGCCGGATCGTTGGCGAGGGCGATCGCGATGACCACGCGCTGGCGCATGCCGCCGGAGAACTGGTGCGGGTACTTCTCCGCAGCCTGCAGCGGTTCGGGGATCCCCACCTTCTCGAGCAGTTCGATGGCTCGGGCCTGCGCGGCGGCGCGCGCGACGCCGTGGATGAGCATCGCCTCGACGATCTGGTCCTTGATCCGCATCACGGGATTCAGCGCGGCCTGCGGATCCTGGAAGATCATCGCGATCTCCTTGCCGCGGACGCCGAGCATCTGCTTCTCGCTGAGGCCGAGCACATCGCGTCCCTGGATCTCGATACGCCCGTCCGCGACGCGGCCGGGGTGACGCAGCATCCGCATGAGCGACTTCGAGGTGACCGACTTGCCGGAGCCGGACTCGCCGACGATGCCGAGGATCTGCCCCGGGCGCAGGTCGAAGGACACGCCGTCGACGGCGGTGAGAGGTCCGGCCGGCAGGTCGAAGACGACGTCGAGGTCGTCGACGCGCAGCACGGGCTCCGTGGGTGAGGTCATTTGCGGTTCACCGTTTCGTTGAGGGCGTCGGAGATGAGGCTGAACGCCATGGAGAGCAGGATGAGCACGACGGTCGGCCCGAGGACGTACAGCGGGGATGTCTCGATGAACCTCATCCCGACGTTCAGGAGCGACCCGAGCGAGGGCTCGGGCGGCTGGATTCCGAGGCCGATGATGCTGAGGCCCGCCTCGATGAAGATCGCGCTGACGACGAAGATCGCGCCGTTGACGAGAACGGGGTCGATGGCGTTGGGAAGGATGTGGCGCAGGAGGATCGTGCCCCTCCCGACGCCGAGCGTCCGCGCCGCGACGACGTACTCGCGCTGGGACTGCTCGAGCAGCGCCGCGCGCGCCTGGCGTCCGAACGACGGGAGTCCGCTGACGGCGATCGCGACCACCAGGGCCGTCCAGCCGGGGCCCATGATGAGCACGATGCACACGCCGAGGACGACCCCCGGGAACCCGAGGATGATGTCGAGCACACGCTGCACGAACGTTCCCGCGAAGCGAGAGAGGGCACCCAGCAGTCCGAGTGCGGTCCCGACGATCATGCTGATCGGCACGGCGACGCCGATGATCGACAGGTCCATGCGCAGGCCGTACATCGTGCGGACGAAGAGGTCGCGGCCGATCTCGTCGGTGCCGAACGGGTGTGCGAGGCTCGGGCCCTCGAAGGCCGCGAACACCTGCCTGTCGTAGCCGCCGGGGAACAGGACCGGGGCGAGCAGCGCCACCCCGATCAGCAGGACGAGGACGATCAGCCCGCTGAGACCTCGCGCCGTGCGGAAGGCTGCTCCGTACCGGCGCACCGTCACGGGCAGGGTGACGCGGCGCTGCCGGCGCTGCTCCGCTCGGAGGGTCTCCGTCGACGGCGGGTACACGATCGTGCCGGTGGGACGCGGATCACTCATCTCAGGCATCCAATCTGACTCGGGGGTCCAACGCGGCGAGCGCGATCTCGGTGAGCAGCTGTGAGATCACGGCGACCAGCACGGCCGCCATGATCAGCACCTGGATCAGCTGGTAGTCCCGCGCGTTCACCGCCTGCACCGCGAGCTGGCCGAGTCCGTTCCGGGCGAAGATCGCCTCGATGATGATGGCGCCCCCGAAGAGCTCTCCGATCCGCAGTCCGATGGCGACGACGGCCGCACCGAGGCTCGTGCGCAGGACATGGCGATACGTGACCCGTCGGGGCGAGGCGCCCTTCGCCCGGGCGAGGTCCACGAACTCCTCTCCGCGCGTGGACCGCATCGTGGTCTGCAGCAGGCGGGCCACCGCGGGCGCCAGGGCGAGGCCCAGGGCGAGGGCGGGGAGAAGCAGGTACTGGATGCCGATGCCGAAGTCCTCGGTGAGGGAGACCTCGCCGCTCACCGGCAGGAGTCGCCATGCCACGCCGAAGAGGACGATGAGCAGGAGTCCGATGAGGAAGGCGGGTGTGGCGATGAGCAGCGTGTTGACGGCGTCGGTGGCCAGACGCGCGCCGCGCCCGCGGGCGGAGCCGCCGAGGATGCCGAGACCCATCCCGAGCACGATCATGAACACGGCCGCCAGAAGCGCGAGCTGCACCGTGCTGTCGAGCCGGCTCGCGATGAGCTCACCCACCGGCCGGTTGAAGACGTACGACTGGCCGAGGTCGCCGCGGAAGACGCCGCCGAGCCACGTGAGGTACTGCACGACGAGCGGCTGGTCGAGTCCGAGCGAGGTGCGGATCGCCGCCACCTGCTCCGGAGTCGCCTCCGAACCGGCGATGGTCTGAGCCGGGTCGCCGGGCGCGAAGCGCGGCAGGAGGAACGCGATGATCGAGGTGGCGAACAGGACGAGGAGGGTGGCCGGAATCTTGCTGACCAGGAAGCGCAGCATGCGTGGATCCTTCCGCCGCAGCGGGTGAACGGGAGGGACAGGGTGTGCCGGCCGGGCCCGGGGACGACGCGCGGTCGCGCGTCCTCCCCGGGCGCCGGTCCGTCAGTCGGCGAGGAAGGCGGCGCCGGCTTCCAGGTACGCACGAGAGCTGTACTCGGCGCCGTGCACGGAGGTGGACTGCACCGCCTGGCCCGCGGCCTGCACGATGACGCCCGTGAACGCCTCGTCGAGGATGTAGGCGGTGAGCTCGTGGAGCGCGTCGTCGTACGTGTCCGCCGTCGCGGTCGTGACCGCCTTCCGCAGGGCGACGTACTCCTCCGGCCAGAACTTCGAGGGGTTGCCTTCGCGGAGCGAGGGAAGGGTGTTCAGCAGTGTCGCCGGGCCGAGGCTGTAGAGCCCGTGGACCGGGAGGAACGCCTGGCCGAGCTCTCCGGCCACCTGGTTCTTGTCCCAGGTCTGGGCGTCCTGCACGACGATGGTGGGCTGCAGACCGACCTCTTCGAGGTTGTTGCGCACGATCTCGGCGAGGCCGGTGTTCTGGGGCAGGCCGATCACCGTCACCTCGACGGCCGCACCCGCGGCTCCGGAGTCCGCGAGCATCTTCCGCGCCTTGTCCGGGTCGTATGTGTAGTGGGTGGCGAGATCCGCGGGGTAGCCGGGGGTGGCCTCGTCCCAGAAGAGGTCGGTCACGATGCCGGCGTCGCCGAACACCTGGTCGGCGATGCGCTGACGGTCGATCGCGTACTGGAGCGCCTGACGCGGCTCCTTCTTGTCGAACGGAGCGCGCGTCACGTCGACGCCGAGGGGGTACGCGCCGCCGGCGGTGCGCACGATGGTGAAGGACGGATTCGCCGAGAGCGACTTCACGTCCACCGGGCTCATCGAGAGCGCGATCTGGCTGCGGTCGCTGCGGACGGCGTTGAGCATCGCGGTGCTGTCGGAGATGACGGCGATGTCGATGCCGTCGAGGTAGGGCTTGTCACCCCAGTACGCGTCGTTGCGCACGAGCGTGGCCTCCGACCCCGGGGTCCAGCTCTCGAAGACGAACGGACCGGTTCCGATCACCTGGGAGCCGTCGGCGAGGCCGGCCACCGTCTCGGAGTCGAGGATGTAGATCTGCTCGAAGAAGTCGAAGATGTTCGGCGTCGGGGCCGTGAAGTTCACGACGAGCTCCGTCGCGCTCGTGACGTCGATCGACTGGAACGACCGGGCGATGTAGCCGACCTGCGCGCTGTACTGCGGGTCCGCGGCGGCTTCGAAGCTGAACTTGACGTCATCGGCGGTCATCTTCCTGCCGGTGTGGAACGTCACGTCGTCCCGCAGGGTGATGTCGATGCTCATCGAGTCGTCGGCCACGCGCCAGTCGGTCGCGAGCAGCGGCTGAGGCTTCATCTGCGCGTCGTAGGAGGTGAGCGTCTCGAAGACGTTCGAGGCCCACGAGGTGTTCCCGGCCCGGGCGGCCAGGACGTTGCGCGGCTGCAGGTCACCGGCCTGGGCGACCTGCAGGGTGCCGCCCTCCACCGGCGACGCCGACGGCGACGCCTCTTGCTGCTGAACAGCGGACTGACACCCCGTCAGGGTGAGGGCGAGGGCCGCTGCGGCTGCGAGCACGGTGACTCGCCACGGTCGTGTGAACATCGTCGTCCTATCTCATCGTCGTCGAGGTGATGGGATCAAACTAACTTACTGTTCAATTAATTACAACCGAAGAACCTCGTCCCGCACCGACCGTGACAAATCGCCGCAGCCGGCGCCGCTCACCTCTCCAGGACGACCGCCATGCCCTGACCGACCCCGATGCAGATGGCGACGACCGCGACGCCGCGACCGCGCCGCGCGAGCTCGTGCGCGGCGTGACCGATGATGCGTCCTCCGGAGGCCCCGAGCGGATGACCGAGCGCGATCGCGCCCCCGTGGATGTTCACGATGTCCGGGTCGAGGTCCCTCCACCCGCGTATGCACGCGAGGGACTGCGCGGCGAACGCCTCGTTGAGCTCGACGACGTCGACGTCCGCCCAGGTGCGTCCCGCGCGCGCCAAGGCCTTGTGGGCGGCCTCGATCGGCGCGATCGGGAAGTCGTCGGGATCGACGCCGTGCACGGCGCGGCCGGAGATCCGCGCCAGGGGCTCGGTGTCGAGCACGCCCTCCCGCCCGAGCAGCACGGCCGACGCCCCGTCATTGATCGAGGACGAGTTCCCGGCGGTGACCGATCCGTCCGTGGCGAACAGAGCCTTCAGCCCGGCGAGCGCCTCGGTGCTCGTGTCGTCGCGGATGCCCTCGTCGCGGAGCAACGGGACGCCGGGCACCGCGACGACCTCGTCGGCGTAGATCCCGGACGCCCAGGCGCGCGCGGCGAGACGATGCGAGCGCACCGCGAACTCGTCCTGATCGTCACGGCTGATCCCCCACTCGCGGGCTGTCTTCTCGGCGGCTTCGCCGTTGGAGATCGTCCACGGCGCCGGGAGCGCGGGGTTGACCATCCGCCAGCCGATGGACGTGTTCCACATGGTCTGGTTGCCCACCGCCGGCCACGGACGTGCGGACTTCTCGACCACGAACGGGGCGCGGCTCATCGACTCCACCCCGCCCGCGAGGACCAGCTCGGCGTCGCCCGTCTCGATCGCGCGGGCGCCCTGGACGACGGCCTCGAGGGAGGATGCGCACAGCCGATTGACCGTCGTCCCGGTGACCGACGTGGGAAAGCCCGCGAGGAGGGCTCCGAACCGCGCGACGTCGCGATTGTCCTCACCCGCCTGATTCGCATCGCCGAAGATCACGTCGTCGATGCGCGCCGGGTCCAGACCCGCGCGCGCGACGCTCGCACGCATGACCAGCGCGGCGAGGTCGTCGGGCCGGATGCCCGACAGCGCACCCCCGCCGCGTCCGAACGGCGTGCGGACGGCGTCGTAGACATGGGTCGCAGGCACGATCACTCTCCTTCTCTCAGGGTGAGTCCGGTCAGACGCGACAGCGACTCCACGGTGTTCCCACCGAACGCCTCGCGCACGGCGAACCCGCTCGGGGTCACGTCGAACACCGCGTGATCGGTATAGACGCGGGTCACGCACGCGACACCGGTCAGGGGGTACGTGCACTCCGCGACGAGCTTGGACTCGCCGGTCTTGGTCAGCAGGTCGGTCATCACGTAGACGGACTTGGCACCGATCGCGAGATCCATCGCGCCGCCGACCGCGGGGATCGAATCCGCCGCCCCGGTCGACCAGTTCGCCAGGTCTCCCGACTGAGAGACCTGGAAGGCACCGAGGACGCAGACGTCGAGGTGGCCGCCGCGCATCATCGCGAACGAGTCGGCCTGATGGAAGTAGGCGGCACCGGGCAGGGCGGTGACCGGGAGCTTGCCGGCGTTGAGCAGATCGGGGTCGACCCGCTCCGCGGAGGGACGCCCACCCATGCCGAGGAGGCCGTTCTCCGTGTGCAGGACGATCTCGAGCCCCTCCGGCAGATGATCCGCCACGAGCGTCGGTGCGCCGATCCCCAGATTCACGAACGACCCCTCCGGGATGTCGGCCGCGATGCGCGCGGCGAGCTCTGCGCGGGTCAGAGGTGAGGTGCTCATGCGCTCGCTCCGGCCGTCGTCAGGGGTCTTCCGGCGGGTCTGCCGTCGACATCCACCCCACCGGTGAAGACGCCATCGGTCAGCCAGATCCGCTCGCCCACGCACACCACGGCGTCGACGTAGATCCCCGGAGTGACGACGGATTCCGGATCGAGAGCACCGAGGGCGACCACCTCGTCCACCTGCGCGATCGTGGTGGCCGCGGCGGTCGCCATGATCGGTCCGAAGTTGCGCGCGGTCCCCCGGTAGACGAGATTTCCCCAGCGGTCCGCCCGCCAGGCGGAGATCAGCGCGATGTCGGCCCTGATCGGATACTCGAGGACGTAGTCGCGCCCGTCGATCGTGCGCACCTCACGGCCCTCCGCGAGACGGGTGCCGACGCCCGTCGGCGTGTAGAACGCACCGATACCGGCCCCGGCCGCCCGGATGCGCTCCGCGAGGTTCCCCTGGGGCACGAGCTCCAGCTCGATCCGCCCCTCCCGGTACAGCGCATCGAAGACCCACGAATCGTGCTGGCGCGGGAACGAGCAGATGATCTTCCGCACGCGACCCGCCGCGAGGAGCGCGGCGAGACCGGAGTCGCCGTTGCCGGCGTTGTTGTTGACGATCGTGAGATCGGACGCGCCGTGGGCGATGAGGGCGTCGATGAGCTCGACCGGCTGTCCGGCGCGGCCGAAGCCTCCGATCATGACCGTCGCTCCGTCGCGGATGGAGGACACCGCGGCGGCAGCCGACGGTACGGACTTGCTGATCATGTCGGCTCCTGTGCCTCTTGACGATGTTCGCTATGCGAACTAAAGTGCGTATAGTGAATACTACTCCCGACGAGGCGCCGGCGCGACGCGACACCGAGCATGTGCAGTCCCTCGAGCGCGGCCTGGCCGTGATCCGCGCGTTCGACCGGGACCATTCCCGCATGACGCTGAGTCAGGTCGCCGCGCGCGCGGGGCTCAACCGGGCGGTGGCGCGCCGACTGCTGCTCACCCTCTCCTCCCTGGGCTACGTGGAGTCGGACGGACGCGAGTTCCGCCTGCGCGCAAAGATGCTCGAGCTCGGCTACGGCTACCTGTCGAGCATCGGACTGCCGGAGATCGCGGAGCCGCACCTGCGGCAGCTGTCCCTGAGCACGGGCGAGTCGACCTCGATCGCCGTCCTCGAGGACGACAACGTCGTGTACGTCGCGCGCGTCGTCGTCTCGCGGATCATGTCGCTCGCGATCGGCGTCGGCACGCGCCTGCCGGCGGCGGCGACCTCCCTCGGGCGCGCGATGCTCGCGTACACGGATGAGGAGTTCGTCCGCGGCCTCCCCCTGCCGGCGCACACCCCGCACACCCTCACCGACCACGACGAGCTGGCGGCGGTGCTCGCGCAGGTGCGCGAGCGCGGCTGGGCGCTCGTGGATCAGGAGCTCGAGCTCGGGCTGCGATCCGTCGCGGCCCCCCTCCGCGACGCCTCGGGGCGCGTCGTCGCCGCGCTCAATGTGTCGGCCTCCGCGCGGCGCGGCACCCTCGCCCAGATCGAGGACGAGATCGTCGCTCCGCTGTGCGCCGCCGCGGCCGCGATCGAGGCCGATCTCCGGCGCGGAGGGGTCCGCCTGTGACGGCGCCGTCGCACTCGCGCCGGAGCGGTCTCAATGTGAGACTGCGCTGCCTGTCGACGCAGCCGGGCGATAGCGTGTGACCATGTCGGTGCCTCCTCCCACGATCACGGTGTACGGAACCCCCACGTGCGCCGATTGCCGCCGCTCCACGGCCGTCCTGAACGCCGCAGGGGTCCCCTACGAGTGGGTCGACATGTCGACCGACGCGGACGCGACCGCCTTCGTCCTGGCCCAGAGCGGTCGCACCAGCACCCCGTACATCGTCTTCCCGGATGGGACCTCGGTGACGGATCCCTCCGACGCGCAGCTGCGCGACAGACTGCGCGAGCTCGGCCTGCCCGACGGGTCCTGACCGGGCGGCGGTGCAGCACCCCCGGACAGCCTCGCGCCGGCGCCTCCGATCTAGAGTGAATGTATGACGACGACCAGCCGCACCGTGCCGCACGACGCGGCGCCGTTGCGCCAGAAGGTCGTCGAGGCGCTCCGCGAGGACATCCTGGACGACGTCCTCCACCCCGGCGAGCGCCTCCTCGAGAACGCGCTGTGCGCACGGTACGGCGTGTCCCGTACGGTGGTGCGGGAGGCGTTGCGCCAGCTCGAGTCGGAGCGCCTCATCACGATGCTGCCGGGACGCGGGCCGATCGTGACGGTGCTCTCCGAGGCCGACATCCGCGAGCTCTACGACGTGCGTCGCGTTCTGGAGGGACTGGCGGGAGAGCTCTTCGCCGAGCGCGCAGACGACGCCGAACGGCGCGCCCTGATCGACCACCTGGCGGACATGGAGTCGACCTATGTGCGCGGCGACGTCGCATCACGCAGCGCCGCGAAGGACACCTTCTACCGGCTTCTCATCGAGGGGGCGCACAACGATGTCCTGGCGGAGAACCTGGCCGGCATCCACACCCGCATCGGGATCTTCCGCCATTACGCCTACGTGGACGAGCAGCGGGTGGCGGTGTCGATGTCCGAGCTCCGCGTCATCGTCGCCGAAGCCGCCGAGCACCAGGACCCGCAGGCCGCCCGCAGCGCCTGCGAGCACCACATCCGGCTCGCGGGCGATCTCGCGATCATCGAGTACCGGCGTCATCGGCCGGCGCTGGACTGACGGCCTTCTCGAGCCGCCGCATGAGCTCCTGATCGCGCCACCGCACGCGCTCCTCCCACGCCTCGAGAGGAAGCACCGCACGTCGCTGCGCGGTCACGTCGGCGACGAGATCCGGCGTCCACGGGTCGTCCTGCCCGCGTGACGCCCCCATCCTCGCGTACGCGGGCCCCATCTTCTCCGCGTGCGAAGCGATGCCGCCGCGGGTGTTCAGATCCGCCGTCTCGAACGGACCCATGAAGGTCCACCGCCGCCCGAGGCCGCTGCGCACCACTTCGTCGATGTCATCGACCGTGGCCACACCGTCGCGCACCAGACAGTACGCTTCGCGCAGAAGAGCGCCCTGCAGTCGGTTGAAGACGAACCCCTCGATCTCCGCGTGCACCAGCACGGGGCGCAGGCCCGCCGCGGTGTAGATCTCGCGCGCCCGGTCGACCGTCTCCGCCGAGGTGAGCGGCGACGGCACGAGCTCGATGACGGGGATGAGGTACGGGGGGTTCCCGGGATGCGCGATCAGCACGCGGTCGCGGGCCGGCGTCGCCGTGGCGAACTCGCTCGCCACGATCGCCGAGCTCGAGCTCGCCAGGACGCACCCGGCCTCGCTGTAGGCACCGAGCTGCTGGAACACCTCGCGCTTGAGGTCGAGTCGTTCCGGGACGCACTCCTGTGCGAGCTCGGCACCGGCGAGGGCATCCAGCAGGATCTCGTGGAAGGTGACACGGGCGCGGACGGTGTCGGGGGCTTCGGCGAGGAGCTCGTTCTCGTCGAGCAGAGCGAGGCGGTCGATCAGCTCCACCGTGGCGCGGGCGGCGGCGCCCGGCACCGGATCCCACACCCGCACGTCGAAGCCGGCCCGGGCGAAGAGCACCGCGAACGCCACCCCGATGGACCCCGCACCGGCGACCGCCACGGTGCGCGGCCCGGGCATCAGTCCCACCACGACCTGTCACCCGCGTAGCCGCGCTCGAGGACCCGGATGATCCCCTCCCGGGTCACCTCGCGCGGATTGTTCGCGGTGAGCCGGGTCGCGAGCATCGCCTGATCGGCCACGTAGCCGAACTGTTCCGGCTCGAGCCCGAGCTCACGCAGCGACGCAGGCACGCCGAGCGCCGAGAGCAGCTCCTCGACGCGGACGATGCCCGCCCGGCCGTTGACCGCTTCGTCGGCTGCCGGGTCGTGCACGCCCAGCGCCTCCGCGAGCTCGGCGAAGGCACCAGGATTCGCCGGCAGGTTGTACCGCATGACGTACGGCAGGAGCGCGCCGACGCCGATGCCGTGCGGCGTGTGGGTGAGGTTGCCGATCGGCGACTGGATGGCGTGCGCCGAGGCGGTTCCTGCGGTGTTGATCGCCATGCCGGCGCAGAAGGACGCCAGCATCGTGTCCGACCGCGCGTCGAGGTCGGACGGGTCCGCGACGACGCGCTCGAGCGATGTGTTGAGCAGGCCCAGGCCGGTACGGCAGAAGACGTCGGTCAGCACGTTCTTGCCGACGTACAGGTGGTCGACGATCTCCTGCGGACTCGGATTCTTCGCCCGGTCGGTGAACGACTCGACGAGGTGCGAGAGGGCATCCGCGCCCGTCGCCGCCGTCAGACCGGGAGGGCACGTCACCGTGAGCTCGGGATCGACGATCGCGATCGTCGGCTCGAGGTGCTCGCTCGCGACGCCGACCTTCATCCCCCGCTCGGCGTCGAAGACGACGGCGATGCACGTCACCTCCGCGCCCGTTCCGCCCGTCGTGGGGATCGTGATGACCGGAAGCCCGCGGCTCGGCACGAGGTTCTCGCCGTAGTAGCGGCTGATGTCGCCGCCGTGTGCGAGGACGAGCCCCGCGACCTTCGCCATGTCGAGGCAGCTGCCGCCGCCGAGCCCGACGATCACGTCGACGGATGCCGCCTCGAACTCCTCGGCGAGGCCGTCGATGTCCTCGCGCGGCAGGTCGGGCTGCACCCGGTCGAAGACGCTCACCGCGATGCCGGCGTCGTCGAGGCCCGCGCGCAGCTGCGCGAACTCGTCCGTCGTCGCCATGCGCGCGTCGGTGCAGATGAGCACCGAGGTGCCGAGCCCGCGGACGAGGTGCGGGAGCTGACGACGCTGGCCGGGGCCGAACAGCACGGTGCCCGGCTGGCGCAGCAGGCCGAGCCCGATGCTGTTCGTGACGTCCGTGGGAGTGCTCATCGCGCCGCCGCCTCGTCGATCGTGAGCGCGATGTACTTGCGCTCCATGAACTCGTAGATGCCCTCGTGCCCGCCCTCGCGTCCGAGGCCGGAGGTCTTGATGCCGCCGAACGGCGCGGCGGGATCGGCCATGATGCCGCGGTTGACCCCGACCATGCCGAACTCGAGCTGCTCGGACACCGCGATCGCCCGCGAGACGTCCCGCGTGAAGAGGTACCCCGCGAGCCCGTAGCGGGTGTCGTTCGCGGAGGCGATCGCCTCCGCGACGCTGTCCACCGTGTACAGCGTCGCGACCGGGGCGAAGAGCTCCTCGTTGCACAGGTCGGATGCGCCGTCGGCGATCGTGAGCACGGTCGGCTCGAGGAAGAAGCCCGGGCGGTCGATCGCCCTCCCGCCCGTGTGCACGGTCGCCCCCTCGGCACGGAAGCGGTCGACGAGGGCCAGCACGCGATCACGCTGACCCGCGGTGATCATCGGACCGACGTCGACGCCCTCCGCGAAGCCGTCGCCCACGACGAGCTCCTCGGCACGGGCGATGAACTTCTCGGTGAACTCCGCCGCGATGTCCGCGTGCAGGATGATCCGGTTCGCGGCCACGCACGCCTGTCCGGCGTTGCGGAACTTGCAGATGGCCGCCTGCTCCACGGCGAGGTCGATGTCCGCGTCGTCGAGCACGATGAACGGACCGTCGCCGCCGAGCTCCATCGAGGCGTTGACGATGTTCTCGGCCGCCTGCGTCAGGAGGGTCGTTCCGACGCCGGTGGATCCCGTGAAGCTCACCTTCCGCAGCCTCGCGTCCGCCATCACCGCGGACGACACCGCCGCCGAGGTGCTCGTGTGGATCAGGTTGACGACGCCGTCGGGGAACCCCGCGTCCGACAGGGTCGCGGCGAACAGCGCGGCGGTGAAGGGGGTCTCCCGCGCGGACTTCATGACCACCGTGCATCCGGCCGCCAGTGCCGCGCCCGCCTTGCGTGCCGACATCAGCATCGGGAAGTTCCAGGGCGTGATCAGCAGGCTCGGCCCGACCGGCTGATGCGTCTCGATCACGCGGTATCCACCGGGGCTGCCCTCCTGGAACGTCCCGTGCAGATGCGCGACCTGCTCGGCGTACCAGAGGAAGAAGCCCGTGGAGAGCGCGAACTCGCCGACGGCCTCGGCGCGCGGCTTGCCGCTCTCGAGGACCATGACGTCGGCGAAGGCGTCCGCTCGCTCCATGAGCAGGGCGTAGGCCCGATGGAACAGATCGGCGCGTCGACGCGGCGCCCACGCGCGCCACTCGGCGGCGGCGGCCGTCGCGGCGGCCAGGGCGTCCAGCGCGTCGTCCGCAGTGCCGTCCGCGACGGCCCCGATGACCGTCTCGTCGGCGGGGTTGACCACGGGGATGACGCGATCGGTCTGGCGCCACTCCCCCGCGATCAGCAGTCCGGTGGGGACGGCGTGGCCTCTCAGCCGGACGGACGGCGCGATGTCGACGACAAGCGACATGGTCGTGCTCCTTTCGACCGCGTCTTCGCGGCGGTTCGGATAACTCTCAGGACACAATCTAACTCAAGATCGTATTCTCGTATTACGATCTTACCAAGGGCCGCAGCACGCCGATGACACGGGGTCGGATGCGCGTGTTCGGCCGTACGATATGTCGCAGGGCGAACCCGATCACCCGACCCTGCCGAGGCGCCAATGGAGGTGCAACGTGACGTCTGCTGTCGACGGACATCGGCCGGATCACACGACCAGACGCGACGTCGAGCTCGCCGACTCGTGGCAGCGCTCGCGCGTCGCGCTCGGCGACCCGGGCAACATCCACGACGTGCCGCACGTGCCGGAATCGCTGCTCGACGAGCATCTGCTCGACATGCTCGGCGCGCCGATGGCGCGCTTCGCCGACGACATCGACGGCACGGGTCTGGCGTTGCTGCTGGCCGACGCGCGAGGCCAGATCCTGCAGCGCTGGTTCGAGGACCGGCAGGCCGAGTCGCACCTGGATCGTGTCGGAACGGTGCGCGGCGCCGTCCTCGCGGAGAACGTCGTCGGCACGAACGGCGTCGGCACCGTCGTCGCCTCGGGACGTCCCGTGCAGATCAGCGGCGACGAGCACTACGCCGACTTCTATAAGGACGCCGTCTGCACCGGCGCCCCCGTGCTGCATCCGATCACGCGCAATCTCGTCGCGGTCGTGACGCTCTCGTGCGATCTGACCCCGCGCAGCGAACTGCTGCGCCCCCTCGTGCGTTCGATCGCCAACGGCCTCGAGCAGCATCTGCTCTCGGTGGAGCACCCCGAGGCCCGCGAGATGCTCAGCATCTTCCTGGACGCCAGCCGCGAGCACCGCACGCCCGTGGTCGCGTTCGGTCCGCACGGCGCGATGATCCAGAACGCACAGGCCGGTTCCCTCACCCCTCAGGACATGGCTCTCCTGCGCTCCCTCGGCGAGGAGCGCCGGCCGTCCGGCTCGTATACGGTCCAGCTCACCTCCGGAACGGTGCTGCTCGACTTCACCCCCGTCGGCCCCACCAACAACGTCGTCGCGCTGCGGGATCAGCCGCGTTCGCACGTCCACCAGGTCGGAGCCCGCCTGCCCGAAGCGGTGCCGACCCGCTCGGCGCAGTGGCTCGCGCTGACGAGCGAGTTGGGCAAGCTCGCCGCCATCGGAGACCCGGTCCTGATCGTCGGCGAACGGGGCGTGGGCAAGCTCACTCTCGCCCAGCACGCCGTCGACGACCCCGGAGCCGTCACGCTCAACGCCGCGGAGCTGCACATCCTCGGAACCCGCCAATGGCTCGCACGGCTGTCGGAGAGCTTCGGGGCGCACTCCCGGGTGATCGTGCGCGGGGTCGAGACCCTCGATGCGCCCGCGCTGGACGGGCTCAGCGCGGTGCTCGACGCGCATGCCGACGTCGACGTGATCATGACGTACTCCGCCGAGGAACTCGCCGCCGCCGATCCGGTCATCCTCCAGCTGGGCGCTCGCCCGCTCTGGGTCCCTCCACTGCGCGCCCGCGCCGAGGACCTCCCGGAGCTCTGGCGTGCGATGGTCGCCGCCCTGTCGCCGCGCGCGCGTCTCGAACTCACGGACGAGGCTCATGCGCTGCTGCGCTCCTACGCGTGGCCCGGCAATGTCAAGGAGCTCCGTCGCCTCGTGCGCCAGCTGGTGACGGCGGGCAAGTCGGGGCTCGTCACGGCGGGCGACCTGCCGGCCAACATGCAGAGCGCGAAGAACCTGACGATGATCGAACGCGTCGAGCTGGAGGCGATCCGCAAGGCGCTCCAGGAGGCCGGCGGCAACCGTGTGCGCGCCGCCGACATCCTGGGCGTCTCGCGCGCCACGGTCTACCGGAAGATGAAGACCTACCGCATCGGCGGATGAGGCGCATGACCGGGGGATCATCTCCGGATCGTCCGCGCGGTCACGTGGCCGGGACCGGCGCGGAGCGTCGGCGCAGGCTGAGCGTGCCGAGGATCGCGCGCGCGAGGATGACGGCCAGCAGCACACCGGCCTGAGCGATCAGCTGCATCGGCTCGGGGATGCCCACGGCGCGCAGGAGCTGACCGAGCTGGGTGAGGAACAGGGCCGCCACCCCGGTCGCGATGATGGCCGACCTCCCACCCGTGAGCGCGGTGCCGCCGAGCACGACCGCGGCCACGGTCGGCAGCAGGTACGCGTCGCCGAAGAAGAGCGGAGGCGTGCTCACGTAGCCGGTGTACAGGACCGCGGCCAGACCGTAGGCGACACCTGCAAGGCCGTACGCGAGGGTCTGATAGGTGCGGACGGGCAGCCCGATCGCCGCCGCGGCCGGCTCGCTCACGCCGACCGCGGTCAGGCGGTGTCCGACGACCGTGCGCCGCGAGACGAACCCCACCACGATCACCACGACGATCGCGATGATCAGTGCGTGAGGGACGGGGCCGAGCTTGCCCTTCGCGAACGCCGCGAGCCCGGCCGGCGCTCCGGCGGGGGTACCGCTGGAGAGGGCGAACACGGTGCCGAGCAGGATCGCGTTCATGCCGAGCGTCACGACGAGCGACATCACCCCGAAGCGGGTGACGACGATGCCGTTGACGAGACCCGCCACACCGGGCAGGACGACGGCCGCCACGATCGCCAGCCACGCAGGCCACCCGAACCACTGGGGCAGGGCAGATGCGAGCACGGCCCCGAAGGCGAGCATGCCGGGGACGGAGAGATCCAGACCGCGCTGCTGCACGACCAGGGTCTGGCCGACGGCGGCGATCGCGAGCACGGCGGCGAAGGGGAGCATCCCGGCGACCGCGGCGTAGCTGAGGCTCGCCGGCGCGACGAGGGGGCTCGCGAGGAAGAGGAGGATCGTCGCGACCCAGATCCCCGCTCCGCCGCCGGAGTTCACGCGACGCCAGAGCGCCTGCACGGACGTGGTCGTGGTGGTCGTATCGGTCATCATGCCCTCCGGATCCTGCGCAGCTGCGCGTACAGCACGGCGGCGCCGACCGTGATCAGGCCGGGCAGCCAGTATCCCCACGCCCCCGACAGGCCGAGGAAGGACGGGACTCCCAGCACCTGCGCGACGAGGATGCCCGCCGCGATGATGCCGATGAACGACCCGCGTCCGCCGAAGATGCTCGCACCGGCGAGGACGACGACCGTGACCGAGGTGAGGGTGAACGAGAGTCCCGGCCTGCCGTCGCCGACACCGATCTGCGACATCAGGATGACGGCGGTCGGCAGGACGAGCACCGACGTCAGCACGTACGACAGCAGGTGGACACGGTTCGTGCGGATGCCGAGCCGAGCCGCGGCGTCCTTGCGGGACCCGACCGCGCGCAGCTCGACGCCCCAGCGGGTGCGCCGCAGCGCCCACTCGAGGGCGAGGGCGATGACGACCGCGATGATCGTCACGACCGGCACGAAGCCGACCGCGGCGAACACCCAGTCGGTGACCTGCGTCGTGATGGTGCCCCCGGGCGTCGAGCGGAGCGTGAACAGCGCCCCCTGGAGGGCCAGCGCTATGGCGAGGGTCACGACCACCGGATTGAGGGCGAACCGCGTCACCAGGAAACCGTTGACGAACCCCACGGCGAGCGCCGCGATCACCATCAACCCGATGCCGATCAGGATGTTTCCGCCGTCTATGACGAAGTAGGAGGCGATCACCACCAGGAGGCTGAGCAGCGGTCCGACCGAGAGGTCGAACCCCGCCCCCATGACCACCACCTGCTGCGCGCATCCGATGAGGATCATGAGCGCGGCCGTGAAGAGGATGTTGTTGAGGCTGAAGGCCGAGAAGTAGAACGGGTTGGCCGCCCCGACGAAGGCGCTGAGCGCCACGATGATGAGCCCGAGCACCGCGGCGGGCGAGTGATCGCCACGCAGCCAGCTGCGCAGCCTCCCCGCGCGGGAGGCCTGCGGGTCGCGCTGACGCACCGAGGTCGAGGTCAGCGCCGCATGCGCGATGCGCTCCTCGGTGACCTCGTCGCCGCTGAGCCGTGACACCACGCTGCCGCGCGACATGATCATGACTCGATCGCACAGGCCCTCCAGCTCGACGCCGTCGGAGGAGAGGATGACCACCGCCGCGCCGTCGTCGGCGGCTCCCCGCAGGATGCTGTAGATATCGACGCGGGCGCCGGCATCCACCCCCTGCGTCGGCTCCTCCGCGAGGAGGACCTTCGGACGCGCGAGGAGGGTGCGGGCGAGGACCGCCTTCTGCTGGTTCCCGCCCGAGAGCGAGCCGATCGGCGTGCGCCACGAGGGCGTCTTGATCGACTGGCGCGCGATCTGCTCGCGGGAGACGGCCGAGACGGCGGACTCGTCGACGACGCCCATCCGCGAGAACCGCCCGAGTGTCTTCATGACGATGTTCTCGCCGACGCCGAGGTCGAGGAAGACCCCTTCGCCGTGCCGATCCGCGGGGACGTAGACCACTCCGGCGCGGGAGGCGGCGGTGTTGCTGCCCAGCCGCACGCTGCGGCCGTCGATGGTGACGTCGCCGCTCGCGTTCTCCAGGCCGGCCAGCGCGCGGATGAGCTCCGCCTGCCCGTTGCCCTGGACGCCGGCAAGGCCGACGATCTCGCCCGCGCCGACGGTCAGGCGGATGTCGGAGAAGTGGCGACCGGAGAGGCCTTCGACCACGAGGACCTCGCGTTCCGGAAGCAGGGGGTCGCGTTTGGGTGGGAAGACGGCGTCCAGAGCGCGGCCGACGACGAGCTCGACGATCTGGGACTCGCTGACGCTGTCGGCGGCGAACGTCCCGCGCACGGCGCCGTCGCGCAGGACCGTGATGCGGTCGGCGATCTCCTTGACCTCGGGGATGCGATGGGAGATGTAGACGACGGCGGTCGCCGCGTCGGTGAGATCCCGGACACGGCGGAACAGCCGCTCCACCTCCTCGCGGTTGAGGTGCTCGGTGGGCTCGTCGAGGATGAGGACCCGGGGGCGAAGGGCGAGCGCGCGGGCGATCTCGACGACGAAGCGCTGCTCGACGGAGAGTTCGCTGACACGAGAGGCGGGGTTGATCCCCATCTGCCACGGGTCGAGATAGTCCCGCGCGGCGTGGCCTGCGCGTCGCAGCCCCGAGAGGGAGTTCAGGCCCGTGCTGATCGCGAAGTTCTCCGCGACCGTGAGGTCGGGGAGAAGGGCGGGATCCTGGCGGACGATCGCAAGCCCGAGCGCCCGGGCCTCGTCGGGGGACGCGCCGGTGAGCGCTTGTCCGCCGATCTCGACCGCGCCCGATTCCGGGGTGAGGGCGCCCGAGGCCACCGCCATGAGGGTGGACTTGCCCGCGCCGTTCTCGCCGACGAGGGCGTGGACCTCGCCGGCGACGACGTCGAGACTGACCGACTTCAGAGCGCGCACGCCGGGGAAGGTCTTCTCGATGTCGGTCAGGCGCAGCGCCACGGCGCCGAAGGGCAGATGATCGTCCCGCGTGATTGAGGGAAGGTTGGTCGTGGAGGAGATGCTCACGTCGGGTCCGTTCTGCTACTGGGCGAGGTAGCCGCCGTCGATGACCAGCTCGGCGCCGGTCATGAACGTGGACTCGTCGCTCGCGAGGAAGAGCGCTCCGGCGGCGATCTCTTCGGGCGTGCCGGCGCGCCCCATGGGGGTCATGCTGACGACGTACTCGTTGATCTCGGGAGCCTGCGACTCGGTGAGGGGGGTCGTGATGAAGCCCGGGTGCAGCGAGTTGATGCGGATGCCCTTCGTGGCGTAGGTGATCGCCGCGTTCTTCGACATGTTCCGCACGGCGCCCTTCGTCGCGTGGTACGCGTGCGCACCGGCCACCGCGGCGTTGCCCCAGATCGACGAGACGTTGATGATCGAGCCCGCGGCCTGCTCGAGCATGGAGGGCAGCACCGAGCGCATCCCGAGCCAGACACCCGTCTGGTTCACCGCGACGACGCGGTCCCAGTTCTCGTGGGTCAGCTCGTCGAGCGTCTCGTACGCGATGATGCCGGCGTTGTTGACGAGCACGTCGATGCGCCCGTGCTCGGCGAGGACGTCGGCGACGAGGGCATCCCATCCCGCCTCCTCCGCGACATCCTGACGGCGGAAGGCGATGCCGGCCGGGAAGTCGTCGTGCGGGCTCTGGCTCGTCGCGATGACGGTCGCCCCCTCGCGGTGGAAGGTCTCGGCGATCGCTCGTCCGATCCCTCGTCCGGCGCCGGTGACGATGGCCACCTTTCCCTGCAAACGGCTCATGTCCTGTCCTGTCTCGCTCGTCCTCGAGCGCGGTGAGAGTGGAGGTGGGGCGGGCCGCCCGACACGCTCGGCGTCGGGCGGCCCCGGGGGTCACTGCGAGAACAGCGCCTTCTGCTGCTCGATCGTCAGCCCGGACGACAGGATCGCGTCGTTGGGGAGATCGGGCTCGCACTTGGGCATCATGTCCGGGTTGGTCGAGTCCTCGATGATCTCGAGGTTGTAGGTCGACGGTTCCGAGTTGGCGAGACCGTTGTAGGCCGCCAGACCCTTGTGCAGTGCGGGGATGGCGATCCAGTTGCGGGAGGACATCGTCGCGATCTGGAAGCTGGGCTGCGAGTCCTTGTACTGGTACCAGAGGCACGCGAACTGGTTGGAGTCGTTCGCCGACCACACCGGCAGCGGCTTGCCCGCATCGACGAACGCCTCGATGCCGCCCACCGAGCCCCCGCCGTAGTCGGCGACGATGCCGTCGATCTTGTCGAACTTCGTGATGAGGCCGGCCATGACCTGCTTGGTCTTGCCCGGCTCCCAGCCGGTGTCGACGAACGTGTCGCCCAGCTGCGCGTTGAGCAGCGTCACGCCGGGGTTCTCCGCGACCGCGCGCTTCACCCCGTCGTAGACGGCCTGCGAGTAGGGGTTGCCGGCCTGACCACCGGTCATGAGCAGGTTGCCCTTGGCTCCCATCTTCTCGATCGTCCACTTCGCGAGGCCGTAGCCGTAGGTGTCGACGTTCTCCGAGACGCAGTCGACGTAGTCCACGCCGGGGGTGCCACCGGGGCACGCGACGATAGAGACGAACTTCACGCCGGCCGCGGTCGCCTTCTTGACGGTGGGCAGCAGCGCCTCGCCGCCGTCGCTGAAGGAGACGATGACGTTCACGCCCTGCGCGACGAGGGAGTTGATGTCGGAGATCGCCTTCTGCGTGTCCGCCTGGGCATCCGTGTACAGGACGTCCGTGATGTTCGGGCACTTCTTGGCCTCGGCCTCGAAGATGGCCCGCGTCGTCTTGCGCCACGAGTTGCCGCCGAAGCCGTCCGCGTAGGCGACCTTGATGGGCTTGTCCCCGCAGAACTGCGAGACGTCGAGGATGTCGGACTGCACGCCCTGCTCCCCCACCGTGACGGTGTTGTCGCCACCGGAGCCGCCGGAGGCGCCGGCGGTGCCGCCGGACGGTGCACCGGTCGTGCAGCCGGTGAATGCGAGAACGCCGATCGCCAACGCGGCGAGGGCGGAATTCCTTCTGATGGACATGAAGACTCTTTCTCTTGGGCAGGGGACCGGACGCCTGCTCCGGTCCGGAGAGTTCTCCGGATCAGTGGTCGTCGTCGTCGACGGACCGTTCTTCGTCGACATCGACGAACTGATCTGCTCGCCTGCAGACCGGGCGCCTGCAGTTTCCTCATCGTGACAGCGGCCGCAGAGGACGCGATGAGTCACGTTGCGACGGCGGTGACTCATTTTGAGACCGCCCCTGCACGCATCCGGACACGCCCTGCACGCTGAACTCGTGAAGCGATTCACGGCACCGTTCGATCGGTCGCATCGTCGCGACGGATCTGCAGACGAAGGAGTTGAGCATCATGGGTACGCCGACGCCGACGGATCTCCTCGGGGAGATCTACGAGCACTGGATCTCCGAATTGGGGCTGCTGGGTGACGCGCCCGTCTCGACGGAGTTGTTGCGGTTGATCTTCGACGACTGGCAGCGGGCGACGGCGGAGCCCGAGGACGTCACCTACAGGAGCACGTCGATCGGATCCGTCCCGGGGATCCTCGTGACCCCGATCGGCGCGGATCCGGCCCAGATGCTGGTGTTCTTCCACGGTGGCGGGTTCGCCCTCGGGTCGTCCGCGAGCCACCGCAAGCTCGCCGGGCACATCGCGAAGGCGTGCGGTGCCCACGCCTTCGTGCTCGACTTCCGCCGGGCACCGGACTTCAAGTTCCCCGCGCAGCTGGAGGACGGGGTCGCGGTATACCGCGCGCTGCTGCACCAGGGCCACGCGCCGGAGGACGTCACACTCATCGGCGACAGCGCCGGAGGGAACCTCGCGATCAGCACGGTGTTCGAGATCGCGGAGGCGGGTCTCGCGCAGCCGGCGGGGGTGATCACCCTGTCCCCCTGGCTGAACATGGAGAACGACGGCGTGACGATCGAGACCAACGACGCGACCGACTTCCTCATCGCGCGCGAGGGGCTGCAGGGGAACATCGACCGCTACATCGCCGGCGCGACCGAGCCGACGGATCCGCGTGCGAACCCGCTCTATCGCGACTTCGACGGGTTCCCGCGTCTGTACATCACCGCGGGCGACATCGAGTCGCTGTGGGACGACGCCGAACGGCTCGACGCTCTCGCGCGCGGCGCCGGAGTGGACGTCACCTTCTCCGTCGGGGAGGGGATGCAGCACGTCTACCCCTTCATGGCGGGCAACCATCCTCGCGCGGATCAGGAGATCCGCGCGATCGCCGACTGGTACCGCGCCGGCCGCGCCGGCCGCTGAACGAACCACGAAAGGAACAGGAAATGACCGACAACACCGCGTCCCTCACCGCCGAGGGCGCCGCGACGGCGACCGACGTCGACAGCCTCATCATCGGCGCCGGATTCTCCGGCCTCGCCCTCCTCCATCACCTCCGCGAGGTGGGGCAGCGCAGCCTCGTCGTCGACGGCGCCGACGGCATCGGCGGCACCTGGTGGATCAACCGCTACCCGGGGGTGCGCACCGACAGCGAGTTCAGCTACTACTCGTTCTCCTTCTCCAAGGAGGTGCGCGACGAGTGGGTGTGGACGCACCGCTACCCCGCGGGCGAAGAAGTGCTCGCCTACCTCAACTTCGTCGCGGATCGTCTGGACCTGCGCAAGGACATCCGCCTGGGTGCGCGCGTGGAGTCCGCCGTGTACGACGAGGACCGCAACATCTGGACCGTGACCTTCGCCGACGGCACCTCGCTCACCTCGAAGTACCTGGTCTCGGGCATGGGCGTGCTGTCGCAGCCGATCTGGCCGGACATCCCGGGCATCGACACCTTCCAGGGGCGCCTCGTCCATGCCGCCCGCTGGCCGCACGAGGGGATCGACCTCTCGGGCAAGCGCGTCGGCCTCATCGGTCTCGGCGCCTCGGGCATCCAGATCACCCCCGTCGTCGCCCCGCAGGCGGAGAAGCTGGTCGTCTTCCAGCGCACCCCCAACTTCGTCGTCGAGACGAACAACGACCCCGTCTCGGAAGAGCAGCTCGCACACGTGCGCGCGACGTACGACGAGATCTGGGAGAGGGCGGCGGCGCATCCGTTCGGGGTGGACATGGTGCCCGCCGAGCACAGTGCGCTCGACGTCGATCCGGAGGAGCGCCACCGCATCTTCGAGAGCAAGTGGAACGAAGGAGGCTTCCACTTCGCGAACGAGTGCTTCAACGACCTCGCGACCAACCACGAGTCCAGCGAGCTCGCCTCCGAGTACATCCGCTCGAAGATCCGCGAGATCGTCCACGACCCGGAGACGGCCGACCTGCTCTCGCCGACGACGTACTCGTTCAACGGCAAGCGCGTGCCCACGGGCTTCGGCTACTACGCCGCGTTCAACCGCCCGAACGTGACGCTGGTCGACACGGCCACCACCCCGATCACCGAGATCACCGAGCGGGGTGTGCGCGTGGGCGATGAGGAGTACGAGCTCGATGTGCTCATCATGGCGACCGGCTTCGACGCCATGACGGGAACGCTCACGAACATCGACATCGTGGGCCGCGACGGCGTGGTCCTGCGCGACAAGTGGGCCGACGGCATCCGGACAAACCTCGGCATCTCCATGAACGGCTTCCCGAACTTCTTCCTGTCGCTCGGACCTCAGACGCCGTACTCCAACCTGCCGGTGCCGATCCAGCTCGGCGCGCAGTGGATCGCCGGCGCCGTCGCCTTCGCGGAGCGCAACGGCATCCACCACCTCGAGGCGACACCCGAGTCCGAGGTGTGGTGGGCGGCCGAGGTCGATCGTGCCGGCAAGGCGACGGTCATGTACTCCGAAGGACAGAAGGCGAAGGCGTGGTTCTTCGGCGAGAACGTCCCCGGCAAGCCGCACGAGTTCCAGGTCTACATGGGCGGGGGCGGCGTGTACCAGGAGTTCTGCCGCGCGGCCGCCGCGGACGGCTACGCGTCGTTCCGCACGGATCACGCGGGCCGGGCGCTCGAGGCGATCGGACAGACGGCGTGAACCGTCTGAGCGGCAAGGTCGCCGTCGTCACGGGCGGCGGATCCGGCATGGGCGCCGCCACCTCGGAGCTGTTCGGGGCGGAAGGGGCGACGGTCGTCGTGACCGATCTGGACGGCGCCGCGGCGTCCGCCGTCGCCGAGCGGATCGTCGCCGCAGGCGGATCCGCCTCGGCGGTGGCCGTCGACGTCGCGGACGAGGACGACGTCGCCCGCGCGTACGCCGAGATCGGCCGCGCGCACGGCACGATCGACGTGCTCATCAACTGCGCCGGGATCATCGGGGCGGACAAGCCGACCCATGAGCTGTCGGAGCGGGAATGGGACGCGCTGTTCGCCGTCGACGTGAAGGGGGTGTTCTTCTCCACGAAGCACGCCCTGCCGTACATGATCGCGCAGCGCTCCGGATCGATCGTGAACTTCTCGTCGATCTACGGCCTGACGGGCAACGACGAGTTCACGGCGTACCACGTCGCCAAGGGTGCCGTCACGATGCAGACGAAGCAGGATGCCGCCGTCTACGGGCAGTACAACATCCGCGTGAACTCGGTGCACCCGAGCACGGTGCTCACGCCGCTCGTCGAAGGCATCGCGAACGCGTTCCCCGGCGGACTCGAGGAGTACGAGAAGGTCAACACCGCGAACCAGTCGATCCGACGCCTCGGGACACCGCTCGACGTGGCGTACGCCGTGCTCTACCTCGCCTCGGACGAGTCGACGTGGGTGACCGGGGTCGCACTCCCCGTCGACGGCGGGTTCATGGCGCGCTGAGGCGCTCGACGTCAGAAGCCCTGCAGTACCCGGTCCCACGGGTGCGGCAGGGCTTCTGCGCACCGTGTGGGTGGATCGTCCGGCCACCGAGGAGCACACCGCGAGCCGCGCACGAATGCCGAGCGCGGAGCTGAACCCCAGCGTTCGTGACGCGAACCGGGGTGGCGCCCATCTATGTCTCCTCGGGCTCGGCAGAAACACAACCGCAAGACCCGCGGACCCGCAGGCTCGCCCGGAACACAGTGTGGTCTGCTCCCCGAGCGGCCTCCGTGATGGCTCGCACGGCGGCCTCGGCGATCGCGTCGACCGGCTGTTCCACGACACTCAACGGGGGTGAGGTGTATGCGCACTCGGCCGAACCGTCGAATGCGACCACTGCCAAGTCATCTGGCACCCGCACGCCGACAGCGTGCGCTGCCCGCAGGAGCCCCACCGCCTGCAGATCACTCGAGACGAAGACGGCGGAGGGGCGGTCGACGTGCCGCAGAAGGGAGAGCCCCGCTCGGTACCCTCCGTCCCGCGTATACGGCGCCCGTATCGTGCGGCCCTCGACCGCTCCGAACGAGCCGATCGCGGCCGCCCATCCACGCTCTCGCGCGCGCGTCGAGTCGGATCCGTCGTCTCCGAGGATCGCCGCGATCCGATCGTGGCCATGCTGGAGCAGATGACTCACGGCGAGAGCGCTCGCAGATTCGAAGTCCACGCCGACGGTCACCACTCCTGGAACCGGGCGGACGCGGTCGAGGACAACACACGGCACACCGATCGACCGCATCAGATCCTCGCGCACACCGTGTGCCGATCCGCTGGCGACGATGAGCCCGTCGATCTGCCGGTCGACGAGGTTCATGATCTGGCCGGCCTCCCGTTCCGCGTCCCCTTCGGAGTCGACGAGGAGCAAGGAATAGCCCGCATCAGCGCAGAGGTGCTGGACACGACGCGAGAGGTCGGCGAAGAACGGGTTACCCACGTTCGGAACGACGAGACCCACAGTTCGGGTCATGCCCGTGCGGAGAGCGCGCGCGACCGCGTTCGGGCGATAGCCGAGCTGGCGGATCGCCTCCTCCACGCGCGAGCGCGCGTTCGAGGAGACGGGACGGGGTGATCCATTCACGACGTAGCTGACGACAGCGGGGCTCACGCCGGCGAGCCGCGCTACGTCCGCCCTCGTGACCGCGTCCCGACTCACGTCCGCTCCTGCATACTCAGAACCCTACGTGGTGCACCTCAAGCCCCGGCCATACGCGGCCACGACGCGGGGGCATCTCCGAAGTCGGGGATCCTGAGGCGCTGCCCACCCGCGAGTGCCGATGCATGCGCAGTGATACCGGGCAAGGTGAAGCGCGCGGCGACCCAGGCATTCACCGGCGGGAGCGTCCGCGTCTCCACCGCCACAGCGAAGTCGTCCACGAGGTAATGGTGGGATCCTTCGTGTCCGTTGGGAGCCCCCTCGAGTTCACGCGGCAGGCGCGCGACATCATGAACCGCAGCGTGTCCGGACACGAACGCGCTGCGCAGTGCTGGGGATACGTGCGCCAGCGTCGGATCGTCGAGCGACATCGAGGCGTACGTGCGCAGGTCGTCGGTGACGTCGGTCACGCCCTCCTTGTCCTGCCAGAGACTCACGGTGGCGAGCTGCTCGAAGCTCGCTTCCGTGCCGAAGAAGCGGAACCGTGACTCGCGGAGGTGTGAGGGATATCCGACACGGCGCATCTCGTTCGTCCGCATCACACCCCCATCGGAGAGCTCGAAGAGCGCGCTGGCGTTGGAGAAGTCGTTGCCGAACATGCTGACCTCCCGATCGAAGACGCCATCACCTCGCTCATCGCGCACGCCGATAGCGCTCACCGAGGTGGCGTGCGCAGGGATCGCTCCCAGCACTCCACCGATGGCATGCGTGGGATACATCAGCGGCGGATAGCTCGCCGTCTCACGCCAAGCCTCCCCGCCGCTGTAGCGATAGGCGTCATAGAACCCGAGGTCCATGTCATGCACGTAGTCGCCTTCGGAGTAGAAGACGCGGCCGAACGCACCCTGCGCGTACTTGCTGCGCGCAAGCACGGTAGCCGGGTTGTAGTAGCTCGTCTCGCCCATCATGTAGACGAGACCGGTCGATCGCACGAGTTCGATGATCCGTCCGATCTCGTGCTCGGAGATCGCCATCGGTACAGCGGAGTAGACGTGCTTGCCTGCCGAGAGCGCGCGCTCCACGAGCGGCCCGTGGGTCCACCGCTGCGTGAAGATGGCGACGGCATCGACGTCGGAGGCGAGGAGCGCGTCGAAGTCTTCGACGGTCTCTGCCGCGGGCAGGGCGGCAGCGAGTGCCTCTGAGCGCTCGGCGATCAGGTCCGTGACCGCGATGCGGTCGACCGCGGGGTGCAGCGCGAACAGACGGGCAAAATGACCGGCGAACTGGCCAGCACCGACCAGTCCCAATGAGAACGGCATCGTCGATCCTCTTTCGTGATTCGTGTCATGTGGATGGTTGCTTCACAACACGGGCAATCGTAGCGGCATCTGGACTGCATATCTACACGTGTCACGTCAATCTTCGGCACCTGTGAGAGTATTCATTCGATGGTCATTGTCGTGATCGGCTCTGCGAACGAGGATCGGATCTTCCGCCGCGCCCCTTCGCTGGACGGGGGCCGAATGTCGTACGCCGCGTCACACCGACGCGCGGCGGGAGGCCTGGGGGTCAATCAGGCGATCGCGGTGGCGCGACAAAGCAGCCCCGTGGTGTACGCGGGCTGCGTCGGTGACGACGACCCCGGCATGCGAATCCTGGAGCGGCTGACCTCCGAAGGGATCGACACCACCTGCGTCGACGTCGTGGAGGGGGGATCGACGGGCGTCGCATTCGTCCAGACCCAACCGGGTGGGGCCCATTCGATCGTCGTCGCCCGCAACGCCAATGACCTGTTGACCGATGCGACGATCGACCACGCACTCAGGAAGGCTGCGCCCGGCGCGTCTGTCCTGCTCCTTCAAGGAGAGACCCCGCCTGCGCGGCTCGAGCACGCGAGCGGCGCGGCGCAACGGCGCGGCATGCGCACTGTACTGAGCCTGGACGCGCGCGTGTCGATCAGTCCGACCGTGGCGTCGCGATGCGACCCACTCATCGTGAGCCGGCCGGAGGCGGCGTGGCTCCTTGGCGAGGAGGTGCCGACCGTGGATGCCGCCCGTCACGCCGCACGCACGCTCCTGCGCTCGCATCGCAACGTCGTCGTGACCCTCGGGCCGGACGGCGCGGTCTACACCGACGGCGGCGATGCGCTACACCTCGCCGCGGACGCGCGGTTCCCTGCTGTCGACGTCTCCGGCGCCGGGGATGCGTTCGCCGCTGCCGTGTGCGTGGCCCTGCTTCGTGGCGCGCCTCTGGCGGAAGCGACGGCATACGCGCAGACCGTCGCAGCTCTGACGATCGCTCGACACGGGGTCATCGACGCCTTCCCGGATGCGGCAGAGATCGCCTCGGCGGTGCGATCGCCATGAAGGACGGGGTTCAGCCGTCGCACCCGCAGCTGTGGCGGATGACGAGTTGTCCGTCGAGCCTCATATCCGCCGGTGTGCCGCTTCTCAGGAAGGCCGCGATCTCGCGCGCCATCGCGTCCACCGGCTGACGCAGCGACGTGAGCGACGGCTGCACGAACGCACCGGCGCGGGTGCCGTCGAAGGAGACGATGGCCACATCGTCGGGGACGCGCAGGCCGAGACGATCACACGCATGGATGACACCCATCGCCTGCACGTCGGAGGAGACGAACAGCGCCGTCGGACGAGGCCGGTGGGCTGCCGCGCGATGCCCCGTCTCGGCGAGGAGGCTCTCCGCTGCACGGTCGCCGCCGGCAGCGGTGAAGTCTCCGTACGCGACGAGGTCGCGCGATTCGTCACCGACGGCGCGTCGCCAACCGGCGACACGATCGTCGGCCACCGCCACGCCGGGCGGGCCGGCGACGCATCCGATGTGACGATGGCCGTGGAACTGGAGATGCTCGGCAGCGCGCATCGCGCCCTCCGCACCGAGTGTGCTCACGCTGAAGGCCCGTCCGCCCACATGGCCTGCTCGATCGATGAATGCGACCGATACCGAGCGCAATTGTGAAAGCTGCTCTTCGAGAGCGCCCCCTCCGATGGCGATGATCGCGTCGACACGGCGCTCGACGAGCAGATCGATGTAGCGCCGAGAACGCTCAGAGGATCGGCCGATCGTTCCGGTGAGCACCAGAGTCTCCTCTTCGCTCAACTCGCGCTCGACGGCCTGCGCCAGTTCGGCGAAGTAGGGGTTGCTCTGCTCGGGCAGGAGTAGGCCGACGCTCCCGCTCGTGCCGCCTTTGAGAGCGCGCGCCATGACGTTCGGACGGTAGTTGAGCTCGCGGATCGCGTCCTCGACCGCGCGCCGCGACTTCTCTGACACCGGTCGCGGCCCATTGTTCACGACGTAGCTGACGACCGCCGTCGAGACCCCGGCCAACCGCGCGACGTCGGACCGCGTTGCGACCACGGCGACCACCTCCCACCGATGCCCTGGACCGACCCTACCCCGGCGGGGTGGACGGCACGACGAGATCGGACAGTGCCGGGTAGGACGACTGCGCCCCACGCCGCGCAACGGCGAACGCTCCTGCTCTCACTCCGAGAGCCACGGATTCCCGGAGAGTCGCACCAGCGGCGAGCCGTGTGGCGAGGGCACCGATGAACGCGTCGCCCGCGCCCGTGGTGTCCACCACTCTCTCGACGTCCGGAGCGGGGCACGCCCCCGCATCTCCGGCGTCCGCCCATACGGCCCCCTCGGGTCCCAGGGTGATGACGATGGACGTGGCGAGCGACCGCTGCAGCGTCACCGCCGCAGCGAGACCGTCGACATCCGCCCCGACCGCGCGGCCGAGGAGCGCGCTCGCCTCCGATTCATTGAGCACGAGTGGATCGGCCAGCGACAGGAGGGCCTCGGGCAGCGCGACGAACGGAGCGAGGTTGAACACGACACGGGCGCCGCAGTCGACCGCCGTTCGCACGGCGACATCGATCACGTCGGGGGCGATCTCGGCCTGGAGGACGAGCACGCTCGCCGACGAGCACAGCCGCCGCACGGCCCGACCGACCCGCGCCGCGTTCAACCCCGCATTCGCGCCGGGCACCACGACGATCGAGTTGTCTCCGTTGTCGACGATGTAGACCATGGCTGACCCTGTCGGCTCCGAGACCACCTCCACGTCGCCGGTGCGTATTCCCTCGGATCGGAGCTGCAGCAGCATCTGCGCCCCGTCCGCATCGTCCCCCACAGCACCGACGAAGCCGACATCGGCACCGAGTCGCGCCGCAGCGACGGCCTGATTCGCGCCCTTGCCCCCGGCTTGCTTCACGAGATCGAGCGCCAGGACCGTCTCGCCGAGAGCCGGCAGCGAGTTCACGCGAATGAGATAGTCCTGATTGATGGATCCGACGACCACCACCTGCGTCATGCGTGCACCTCCTCGGTCGTCACGTACCCAGGACCAGCATGGAGCATCTCATCGAGAACGCCCGCGATCGTGACCGCATTCGCTACCCGCTTCACGTAACGGTGCGGTCCGTCCGGTTCGGCGTGGAAGGTGTTCGCGCCGTCCGCGCCGACATGGACACGCCCCGGCTCGCTGTACCAATAGAGCCCCCGCGTGCGCATCGCCGCGACGTGCACGGCAATCAGATCCCAACTCGGGCGCCCGCGCCCGCTCGTGTAGAGCTGGTACGCAGCGGCAACAGGGTCGCGGCCCACCGGCGAGTCCCCCGTCGCGCGCCCGGTGATCACGTCGTGACCGACCTCCCACCCGACGAACTCGATCTCGCACGGCCATTCCGACACGAATCTCGCCGCATCATGCGGAAACGAGGCGATGTTGAACTCTCGTCCGGCGGGGAAGGTCCCACCCATCACGACCGTCCGGCGCACCTTTGCACGGATCAGGTCCCGTCCGGAGAGCGAGCACATGTCGTCGGGGCCGCTGTCCAGGAGACGCACGAGGTTGCCGAAGAAGCCGATGGACGTCATGACCACACCACCGTCCGGGCTCTCGGCCAATGCCCGTCGCAGAACGGTCTCCGACGGGGCCACGCGTGGACTCTTACCGGCGGCGAATCGCTCCGAGATATGACGAGCGAAGTCGACCTCTGCCTCATCCTCGGTCCCAGGGAAGTTCGCACCGATCGGGACATCGTCGCGGCCGAAGAAGGCGTTCACCACGGCTGCGGCGCGCGGGCCCCAGACGCTCGGGGTGTTCACCGAGACCGCCGCGAGGTCGATGTGGCCGCGGTCTGCCAGGACATGCGCGACGGCAAGCGCACCGACATCGTCCACGTCGCTGAAAATGTCGGTCTCGAGGATCATCCGCATGCGCGGAATCCGCGTGACGTCGTCGGTCGGAGCCAAGTCGTTCATCCCTTCAGACTTCCGGCCACGAGGCCGCTCACGATGTACTTCTGTGCGACCAGGAACAGGACGAGCATCGGAATCAGCACGACGACGGTCACGGTCATGAACATCGGCCAGTCGATCGTGAACTGCGCCACGGCACGCGATGCGAGCAGCACCAGCGTCGTCTTGTCCGGCGAGCTGAGATAGATCGTCGGCGAGACGTAGTCGTTCCACACCGCCATCACCTGGAAGACCCCCACCGTGACCAGTACCGGCCTGACGAGCGGCAGGGCGATCGAGAAGTACATGCGGAACGGTCTCGCTCCGTCGATCCTGGCTGCCTCGAAGAGCTCGGGCGGGAGCGTCCTCATGTATCCGACGATGATGAAGTAGCAGAACACCGCGCCCGCGCTGTAGATCGCGATGAGGCCCGTCAGCGTGTCGACGAGCCCGACGCCCGCGATCATCTTGTAGAGCGGCAGCAGTGTCGTCTGGTACGGAACCAGGAATCCGGCGAGCAACGCGACCGCGACGACACGGTTGAACCACGTCCGCTTGAGCGTGATGGCGAAAGCAGCGAGGGAGCCGACGAGGACCATGAGAGCCACTGACGCCACGGTCACATAGACGGTGTTCGCGAACGCGACGGGGATGAGCGGATCCGACAGCACCTTGACGTAGTTGGCGAAGGTGACCGATTGCGGCAGCCCCAAAGGGTTGGACTGTATCTCCTCTGAGGTCTTCAAGGTGGTCACGACGATGTAGTAGAAGGGGAAGGCGACCAGTGCCGCCAGTGGCAGCATGACGACCGTCAGGGCCAGGTTCCCGAGCGAGCCGGGCTTCTCCGAAGTTCTCATTTCGTGCTCCGTCCTGCTCGCGCGGATGCGAAGATCTGCACCAGCACCAGCACCGCCACCATCACCATGAAGATGATCGACAGTGCGGCCGCTTGGCCGTACTTCCCCTGCGCGATGCCCTGCGTGATGATCGACTGGGTGATCGTGTAGGTCGAGAATCCCGGGCCACCGCCCGTGAGTGCGATCGGAAGCGCGTAGACATTCATGCCACCGACCAGCAGCAGCAGCGTGCTGACGGTGATCGCGGGTGTCAGCATCGGCAGCGTGATGTAGCGAAACCGCTGCCATGCGTTCGCACCGTCGAGGGTGGCGACTTCGTAATAGTCCGCGGGAATGGACTGGAGGTAGGCGAGGTAGAGAACGGCGTGCCACCCCGTGGCCGTCCACACTCCCACCGCAACGACGCTCGCCTGGGCGAGCGTCGAGTCCGCGAGCCAGGGGATGGGGGCCGCGTCGAAGAAACCCAGTAGCGCGTTCAGTGCGCCCCGCGAGAGCGGGCTGAGGATGACCGCCCAGACGAAGCCGAGAATCGCGATGCTGGGGATCGCCGGGAAGAAGAACACAGACCGCACGATGTTGCGACCGAAGAAGGCACGGTTCAGCGCGAGCGCGAGCGGAATGGCGCATACCGTCGTGATCGCGGTCGTGGCCACGGCGTACAAAATGGTGAAGGTGAGGCCGGACAGAAGTGCCGGGTCACGGAAAACGGTCTCGTAGTTGCGCAGACCCACGAAACGAACGTCGTCGCTGATGCCGTTGTAGTCGGTGAAGCTGAAGTACATCGACTGCGCGAACGGGACGGCGAGAACGACGACCAGAACGATCAAGATGGGCAGAAGGAACCCGTCGCCGCCGCCCTCACGGCGGCGACGGGCCCTTCTCCGATCCGACGGCGTCGTCGCACGCGCGCTCTCCACGCGTGTCATGTGAACGTCGGTAAGCACGTCGACCTCCGGGTCAGCGCAGGCTCGCGAGCTTGTCGTCGATGGATGCCGCGGCGTCCTCCGGCGATCGCTTGCCCTGGATCATCTCCTGGACCACCGCGACGACGTGAGTCGACAGCGCCTGGTTGTTGTCGACCCACCAGGTCTGCGGCCAGTAGATGGATCCCGCCGACGCCGCCGGGATGGCGTTGTCGAAGATCGCCGGCAGTTCGTTCGTGAATCCCTGTACGGTGACGATCTGCGAGGTGCTCTTCTGATACAGCTTCAGAGCCTCGTCGGACATCAGGAAGTCGACGAGCTTCTTCGCCGCGTCGGGATTCTTCGCCTTCGCGTTGACCGAATAGCCGATCGAGATCGTGCCGCCCCAGTACCCGCCCTGATCGGTGGGAACCGCATCGAGTCCGATGTCAAGGCTCGGCGAGGCCTTCTGGATCGAGGCCAGCGCCCACGTCCCCGACGGGAACATCGCCGCCTCGCCCGAGGCGAACTGCGCGACGGCTGCGTCGAAGTTCAGGCCGACGATGTTGGGAGAGAGGTATCCCGCCGACACGAGGCTCTCGAGCTTCGTGAGGGGCCCGGTCCAGGTCTTCGCGAACGTCGTCTTGCCCGCCCAGATATCGGCGTCCATGGCACCATCCAGCGACGCGTTGACTTCGCCGAGGAGCGCGGCAAGCAGCATCGGCGACTCGTCGCCGCGCTCGACGATCGGCGTGATCCCTGCAGCCTTGAGCTTGCCGCAGAGGTCGACGAATCCATCCCAGTCTGTCGGCACCTGCTCATAGCCGACCTTCGCGAGAAGATCCTTGTTGTAGTAGATCCCACCCGCCCATGCTCCGGGCGCCGCCGCGTACACGGCCCCGTCGGCCCCGTACAGCTTGCGTGCTTGCTCGGTGGTCTTTGCGACGTTCTCCAATCCGGAGATGTCCGCCGCCGCGCCGGCAGAGATGATCTGTCCCTTGTTCTCGGACGCCATGACGAAGACGTCCGCGGCCGTGCCGCTCGACAACCGGGTCTGGAGGGTGTTGACGTAGTCGTCGACGGGCGGCGCGAACGAGAACTCGACGTTGATCGACGTCTCTTTCTCGAACGCGTCGATGACCGGCTGCATCGCCTCCTGCGATTCCCAGGAGAACAGCGTCACCTTCTGTGCCTGGGCATCGCCGGACGGCGTGCACGCGGCCAGCGCCGCGATCGCCGATCCGGCGACCGCGATAGCCGAGATCGTACGCAGCGCGCGCACGCGAGGCTCCCTGATTCGTGTCTTCATTGACTTCCCTGTCTCTGCGAATGCCGATGGCGAGTACGCCGCGGCGTGAACGGATCGATATCGATCTACTTGAGTAGATTGACGATACCGGTCGCTAGTCTACTCAAGTAGATGTCGACTGCAAGATGCTCGAGAGGATGCACGGAATGACACAGTTCGACCTGCCGCTGGCGGAACTCGAGAACTACCGAGCGAACATCCGCGCACCGTCCGACTTGCACGACTTCTGGTCGCGAACGCTCGCCGACACCCGCGAGCACGATCTCGACATCCGACGATCCGTGGTCGGCAACGGCCTGCGTCTGGTGCGCACCCATGATCTGGACTTCGCCGGTTTCGGCGGCTCGAGGGCGAGGGCATGGTTGCACGTTCCCGCGGATGCCACTGAGGCGGTGCCCGCGGTGGTCCAGTTCCCGGGCTATTCCGGTGGCCGGGGGTACCCGCATGCGTCTCTGTGGGCCGAGGCGGGCTACGCCCACCTCGTCCTCGATCCCCGAGGGCAGGGCTGGTCATCGGGGGGCCCTGGGAGGTCGACGAGGTCCGCCCTCCCCGACAGTGAGCGCGGTGCACCGGGGATCATGACCCTCGGGATTCACGATCCCGAAAGCTACTACTATCGTCGGCTCTATACCGACGCCCTCCGACTCGTCGAGGTCGCACGGTCCCTTCCCCTCATTGATGCGTCCCGCATCATCGTCACGGGCATCAGTCAGGGCGGAGGGGTGGCGATAGCCGTCGCGGCACTCGCCGCATGGTCGGGCATACCACTGATTGCGACCGCGCCGGACGTCCCGTTTCTCTGCGACATCGAACGGGCGACCACCCTCACAGAACGAGCACCGTATGCGGAGATCACCCGCCACCTCTCCGTCTGGCGCGACGATGCTGCGGCAGCGTCGCGGACCCTCCCGTACTTCGACGGCGCCGTCCTGGCCAGCTTCGCCACTGCACCGGCTCTGTTCTCCGTGGCGTTGCGAGACGGGACGTGTCCGCCGTCGACGGTGTTCGCCGCATACAACGCCTATGGTTCACATGCTCCGTCCGGTCCACCACCGAAACGCATCGTCGTCTACCCGCACAATGATCACGAAGGCGGTGGAGGTGCTCAGATCGACGAGCAGCTGCGATGGTTCGCGGAGCGCGTGGGACGGGACGACTGAGAACCCGGCGGCACATGCGGGGTGGGCCCTCTCCGTGCTGCGACGACGCGCGGAAGCCCTCTACCGGATGGTGACGGGCGTGCCGATCGAGACGTCGCCGTACAGGTGCGCGATCGCGTCGAGGGGCATGTGCACGCAGCCGTGCGATCCGCTCTGCGGGTACTCGCTCGAACCGAACGGGAAGGTCTGCCACGATGCGTCGTGGAAGCCCACCTCGTCGTCGAACGGCATCCAGTAGGCGACCGAGTCGTCCCACGATCCGTGGGAGTCGTGACCCACGAGTTCCGTGTCGCGCACCATGCCGGCGATCGCGAACGTGCCGATGGGGGTCGCGTAGTCGGGGTCGAGCCCCGAGGCTCCCGTCGAGACATCGGAGTCCATGATCAGGTTCTCCCCTGAGCATTCCCAGAGATGCTGGTCGGCGATGCTGACATAGACGTGGAGCGTGCCGTCGACGGCGGCGGCGTCTCCGGGACCCGTGCAGTTCGGTTCGGGCTGAGGGTCGTCGTGAAGCGTCCACTCCGCGGCCGGTGACGGTGCCGTCGTCGAGGCGGTGGGTGTCGGCGTCGATGTCGGGGCCGGAGTCACCGCCGGCGATGGCGGCGTGGGGGCGGCGGGCGCGCATCCCGCCAGCGCGATCGCGGCGACGACAGCGACGGCCGCGCCCGTGCGGCGCACGGAGAGCACTGGACGAAAAGCACAGTCGCCGCGCCGCGCCGCGCGCCTAGCATCGCCCTCGACCGGCCTCACCCGCTGCACGAATGGAAGGGAGCGATACCCGTGATCCTGACGACCGCAGGTACCGAACCGCACAGCATCATCCTGCCGCCGACGCAGAGCCTCGACATCAGTGCTGCCGTGCATGCGGCTCTCGATCCCGGGATCCCGCGCTCTCGCGCCATGGCCGAAGGCCAGAGCCCGGGTGATCCCGGGTAGGCGCCCAAGCTAGAGGGATTCCGACCTCACCGTCAGCCTTGCGGACGCGGTCCCATTCCATAGACGATCCACCCGGCCACGGGAATGGCGAGGAAGAAGACCCACGCCCACCCCCATCCGCCGGCCAGGAAGCCGATCAAGAGGAAAAGGGCGACCGCGATGATTGGGACGATCGCGACAATGGCGACGCCCACGGAACCGCCGAGAGGACGCTTACGGGCAAGGGGGTTGGATACATCGTCGGAGTCAGACATGCGGTCAGGGTAGTGCACACAGGACCCCTGATCGCAAGGGATTTCTCGATAGTCGCGAACGAAAGTCACGAGCTGTTCACACGTCCGATATCGACGTTCTGCGCGCCCGAGATCACGACGTCGCAATCGTCCGGCGGCCGACGGATCGCTACCGGAGACGGACACGAACGGTCGCGGTCAGGGGTGCATCACGACCTTTATGCAGCCGTTCTGCTTCTTCTGGAAGATCTCGTAGTGCGCGGCCGCATCGTCGAGGGACGGGCGGTGGGTCACCAGATCCTGGGTGCCGAGGGGGTCGTCGTCCTCTTCGACCAAGGGAAGCAGCATGTCGGTCCAGCGCTTGACGTTGCACTGCCCCATCCGCATCGTCACCTGCTTGTCGAAGAGCGTCTTCATCGGCATCGGATCGGCCTCGCCCGCGTAGACGCCGCTCAGCGACACCGTTCCGCCGCGCCGCACCATGTCGATGGCACTCATCAGCGCCGCCGTGCGGTCGATGCCCGCGTTCTACATCAGAGGCTGGGCGATGATGTCCGGCAGCGCCCCCATCGCGTGATGAGCGGCACTGACGAGCGGATTTCCGTGCGCCTCCATGCCGACGGCGTCGACCACGCCATCCGCGCCGCGACCTTCCGTGGCATCCAACACGGCGTCGAGCGCCCCGGACTGGTCGAGCGTGCGGATGCCGTGACGTTCAGCCATCGCGCGCCGCTCCGGCACCGGATCCACAGCCAGCACGTCGTAGCCGAGATGACGCCCGACGCGGGATGCGAACTGCCCGACCGGGCCGAGTCCGAGTACGACCAACGACCCTCCGTCCGGAACATGCGCGTAGTGGACGCCCTGCCACGCCGTGGGCAGGATGTCGCTCAGGAAGAGATACCGCTCGTCGGGCAGGTCCTCGCCCACCGGGATGGTGTTGTAGTCCGCGAGCGGAACGCGCAGGATCTCCGCCTGGCCGCCGGGTACCTGTCCGTAGAGCTTGGTGTAGCCGAACAGCGATGCCCCCGAACCGTACTCGCGCACCTGGGTCCGCTCGCACTGCGACTGCAGTCCGCGCGTGCACATGAAGCACTCTCCGCACGAGATGGTGAACGGCACGACCACCCGCTGTCCGACATGCAGGCCGTGCACGTCGGTGCCGACCTCCTCGACGACGCCCATCGTCTCGTGCCCGAGGATGTCGCCGCGGTCGAGGAACGGACCGAACAGCTCGTACAGATGCAGATCGGACCCGCAGATCGCGGTGGAGGTCACCCTGATCAGTGCATCGGTCGGCTGTTCGATGCGGGCGTCGGGGACGTCGCGGACCTCCACGCGTCGACGCCCCTGCCAGGTGAGCGCCCTCACGATGCGCCCTCGCCGGAGAGGTCGCGCACGGGCTCGGCAGGGCGGGTGCCGGAGGAGGAGCCGCCGTCGGAGGAGTTCATAGACTCACCTCACTCGACGCGTCGCGGATGATCAGGGGGATTGCCACCGCGCCCCCGGGGGCGTATACGCGCGCACGGGTCCTCCGGCGCCTGTCAAGCGCCTCGTCTCCGCCCGACCATCGGCGCACAATGCAATGGTCGGCGATTCCGGGGAGGTTCCGATGGACGCGCGATCGGTGACGGAGTGCGAGCATGTCTGACGGCGACGGTCGCACACGCCGCGGCGACCGGGACGCGCGTCCCGGAGACGGCAGGGACGAGACCGCGAACCAGCGCGCGGACCGCAACTGGTCGGAACTCCTCCAAGAGCTGCGTGTCACCCAGACGGGGACGCAGCTGATCAGCGGATTCCTCCTCGCCGTGGTGTTCCAGACACGGTTCAGCGACGTGGACGGATATCAGCTGTCGCTCTACCTGACGCTCGTCGGGTTGGCGGCGGTGTCGACGCTGCTCGGGCTCGGTCTGGTGCTGTTCCACCGGATGCACTTCGCGAAGCTGATGAAGGCGCGGGTGGTGCACGTGGGCAGCCGACTCCTGATGGCCAACATGATCGTCCTCGTCCTGCTCACGGCCGGCGTCACCAGCCTGATCTTCGACGTCGCGCTGAGCCGGACCGCCGGCGTCATCGCCTTCCTCGTCGCCCTGCTGCTGGGCTCGGCGCTGTGGGTGATGCTGTCCGGCACCCGGGAACGCGGCGAGGATCGTGCGGGGCGGTGAGGGGGCGCGAGGGCGACCGACGGCTCGACCCCACGCCGGATTGGCGGGACGTGGCCGAAGCCGCTCGAGACGTCATCCTGCGCAATATCGTGCGCGCCTGACCGACGACGCCGACGGTACTCCGGTCCACGGCACCGACAACGGCCGACCCGTGCTGTCAGTCGAGACGAGGAACCGGACGCTGACTCTCGCCGCTGGAGCGGAACAGTCAGCCGTTGTCGTGACCGTGAAGCACGAATCGGCCCGGCCAGTGATCCTCGATCTCCGAGACACGGTGAGCGATGCGCCACTTGCCGTCGGGTTCGCGACGCAGGGTGTCGAGGTAGCGGCCGAGCCCCCATACGTATGAACGCTCGCCGAGGCCCGCGTCGAAGCGGAACATGTAGCTCTGCGCCTCGGCGGTGTCGCCGTACAGCTGGATGCGACTGTTCAGCACCAGATGCTTGTGCCACGTTTCGGGGGCGTGGGAATGACGGCTCGCGAAGTCCAGCGTGCCTTGTCTTCCGACCCAGCGGTGGACCGAGCCGTCGGGACGGCGGTTCTCGCGCACAGCGTCGTCGGTGAAGACGTCGACGAGCTGGTCGTAGTCGCCGTAATCGAGCGAGTGCCCGTACTGAGTGAGGGTGTCGAGGATCGCGTTGCGGTCTTCGAGTTCCTGCAGGCGGATGCGCAGGGCGTCGAGATCATCGGTGGCCATGGTGTTCCTTTCGGTAGGGGTGGGTGCTGCGCCGTGGCGGGTCATCCTGTCTGTGGCAGCAGTATCGCGTCGTCCCACGGGATCGAGATGTCCACATGCTGTCCGGCGGAGAACCGGCGACCGCGGGTGGGTACGACGACGCGCAGGGCGGAGACCGCGTCCGAGTCGATGATCAGGCGGGTCTCATCTCCGAACAGCATCGAACTGCGCACGATGCCCTGCAGCACCGGAGCCCCGTCGATCACGCCGACCTTCGCAGCACGCGGACGGATACCGAAGAGGTACAGCCCCGAGGAACGGCGCGTGGGGTCACCCCACGCCGTATCGCCCTGGGCGAAGGAGAACCGCCCATCGTGGTCGATTCGGCCGGCGACCATGGTCGCGTCCGAGAAGAACTCGGCGGTGAAGGAGTTCGGCGGGTTGCGGAAGAGATCGTCAGGTTCGCCGAGCGCGATCACCTCGGAGTTGTTCATGATGGCAATCCGGGTGGAGAGGTGCATCGCCTCCTGCTGATCGTGGGTGACATACACGAAGGTGGTGCCGAGTTCGCTATGGATGCGCTTGATCTCCGATTCCATCTCCAAGCGCAGCGTGCGATCGAGCGCTCCGAGCGGCTCGTCCATCAACAGCACGTCGGGGTCGTACGCCAGCGATCGGGCGACCGCAACGCGCTGCTGCTGCCCACCGGAGAGCTCGGCCGGTAACGCATCGGCGCGATGCTCGAGTTTGACGATGGCAAGCATGTGCGCGACACGGTCCCTGCGGCGGTCGGCGGCCCACTTGCGGCGTTTGAGGCCGTACTCGATGTTCTGCGCGACCGTGAGGTTGGGGAAGAGCGAATAGCTCTGGAAGACCATGCCGAGTTCTCGCTGAGCGGGACTCAGGCGTGAGATGTCACGCGAGCGCAGCCAGATGGCTCCGCTTGTCGGGGCTTCGAACCCCGCGATCAGCTTCAGCAGGGTGCTCTTTCCGGACCCACTCGGGCCGAGGAGGGTGAGAAACTCTCCCCGCTCGATCGCGAAGCTCGTGGGGGCGAGCGCAGTGAGAGCTCCGTAGCGCTTGGCCACCTCGTCGAGGACGAGCACCTGGCTGTCGTTCGTTCTGACGTTCATACGTATCAACCTTTGCGTCTTCTGAAGGCGAGCCGTCCGGCGAGCGCCGCGACGGCCATCAAGAGTGCGGACCCGATCATGAGCAGCGACGCCGCCGCGGTGATCACCGGGTCGGTGGCGTTCTGCACGGAGTCGAGAATCGCCTTGGGCAGCGTCACCTGGCCGGGTCCCCCGACGAAGTTCACGATCACGACCTCGTCGAAAGCGTGCAGGAACCCCATGACGGAACTCGCGACGATCGCCGGCACGAGGGCTCGACCCGTGATCTCGACCAGCGAGCGGCCGAGTGAGGCTCCCATCGTCATCGCGGCGAACTCCGGTGTGCGCGAGATCTTGCTGAGCCCCGCAGTGATGCCGATGAGCACAATGGGGAGCGCGAGGACGGCCTGCGCAAGGATGAGCCCGATGTTGGTGGAGGTGAGACCCAACCGTGAGTACAGCGTGAAGAGGCCCACGGCCAGAGCCGTCGTCGGAATGATGATGCTGGCTACCGCCGCGCCCTGAAGGATGTTGCGCCCGGGCAGCGTACTGCGCTGTGCCACCAGAGCCACCGGTAGAGCGACGACGACCGCGAGAAGGGCGGCGGGAAGGGCCAACGACATCGAGAGGCCGATCGACCGCATCCAGACCTGATTGCGGAAGAGCTCCTCGTACTGACGCCACCCGAAGCCCTCGGGCGGGAAGGCGAAGCGCACCTGCTCGGAGAACGAGATCGCCAGGGTGACCACGACCGGGGCGAGGATGACGATGATGATCGCCGCCAGCAGGACGCGCATGAACACGCGGGAGAACGCGTCGATGATCCGTGCCATGTCACGACCTCGCAATCGCGCGGCGGACACTGCCGGCACCGACGACGGCGAGAGTGATACCCATCACCAGCAGGGCGACGACGAGCAGGATCACTGACAGCGCAGCGGCCGCCGGATAGTCGAAGTACTGGAGGATGTTCGCTTGGATGAGAGTCGCGAGGAAGGGGGACTGTGCACCGCCGAGCACGACCGGTGTGACGTAGAAGCCGACGGCCAGGGCGAACACCACCGCACCCGAGGCGATGAATCCGGGGGTGGCCAGCGGCAGCATCACGCGGGTGATCGCGCCGGATCGCGTCGACCCGAGCACCTCCGCGTTGCGCAGAAGGTTCAGGTCTATCGTCTGGAAGACCGCGTTGACCGTCAGCACGCCGAACGGTACGAGTGAGTACGCGATTCCGAGGACGACGGCGGGAGTCGTGTACATCAGCTGGACCGGGTCGAGGCCGAGAGCACGCAGCGCCGCGTTCACGACGCCGTCGTTGGAGATGAGCAGCACGATCGCGTAGTTCTTCACGACGGCGCCCATCCAGAAGGGCGCGAGAACGCACGCCCAACAGAGCAGGCGAAGCCACCGGTGCTTCGTCGTGCGGATCGTCCATCCGAGCACGCCGGAGACGAAGACCACGATCACCGTCGCGATGAGGCTGGCAGTGAACGTCGTGATGATCGCTCGCTGCCCTGAGCCACTCGCGAGCACCCGCCCGTATGCCTCAAAGCCATCGGCGCTGGATTCTATGGCCAGCAGTACGAGCGGGTAGATCGCGAACACAGCCAGCAGCACGACCGCGGGGAGCACCGCGATGACCGCGTAGCGGCGGGGAATGAAGGGGCTCCACTCACGTCGCGAGCGGGGACTGCGCACCGGCTCGGAAGCCGATCCGCGCGCGCTGGCGGGCGTTTCCGTCCGCAGAGTATCTGTCGTCATGACGTTTGGTCTGCTTTCGTCTGCACTGAGGGTGGCCGGAGCGGACGTCAGCCGGCGATGAATTCCTGCCAGCGACGGTTGATCTCATCGAACTTCGAGTTGAAGTCGGCGGCGTTGGGCACGGCGAGCTCGCCATCGTGCTCGGGCGCGTTCGCGAAACGCGGGCGCTGGTCGGCGGGGACGAACTCCAGTGCGGCGGCACTGATCGGAGCCTTCTGCGCCTTTGTGGCGAAGGCGGCCTGCTCCTCCAGGTGCGTCGCGTTCCACTCGAGCAGCTGCCACGCGGCATCCTTGTGCGGCGCGTTCTTGAGCACCACGCTGGTGCCCTGTGCGCGCGCACCGTCCGCCCAGACGACGTCGTAGTTGCCCTGCGGGATCAGCTCGCTATAGATGCGCGTCGCGTAGAAGATCGCCATATCGGCCTCGCCCTGGTCGAGCACTTGGGTGCCCTGGTCGACTGTGCTGTAGATCACCGACACTGCCGGGCGAAGCTCCTCGAGCTTGGCGAACACCTTGTCAACGTCGATGGGTGTCGTTCCGATCTCATCGCGCGGAGTTCCGAGTGCCAGCTGTGCGGCGGTGAGCGGGTAGATCGGGTTGAAGCCGATGATCGCGCGCTTCTCCGGGAACTTCTGAGCCCTGATCCACCGTCGCGATTCGGTTGAGCCGCGTTTCGCTTTTCGTTGAGTTGTTTCGGCGGGCGGGCGTGCGTGTTCTGCCAGCCGGGGCTCTGGCTTATCCAC
>NZ_JBBCVW010000008.1:0-140718 GCF_037146215.1 Microbacterium sp. MMO-56 | reverse complement strand
CCTAATCGGCTGCCGTTTCCGATGGGTAAACGATGGCTTGCGGTCCGCAACTGAGATGACTTCCCAGTGTTTTGTAGCGGGAGCGGGGCTTGAACCCGCGACCTCACGATTATGAGTCGTGCGCTCTCACCAACTGAGCTACCCCGCCGCGCTGCACCCGCACGGCGAGATGCGGATGCTGCGAGCCCCGAGTCAGGATTGAACTGACGACCCCTTCCTTACCATGGAAGTGCTCTGCCACTGAGCTATCGGGGCGTGCCACCCGCGAGCGGGCAACCAGAAAAGAATATCAGAGCCGACGGGCTGGATCGAACCGATCAGCCGACGGTGTGCGTGCCGGTGGTGTGCTCGGCGAGCCACGGCATCGGGTCGATGCGGTTGGTGCCGCCGAGGAGCACCTCCAGGTGCAGGTGCGGACCGGTCGCCTTGCCGGTCTGACCGACCCGCCCGATGACCTCTCCGGCGGTGACCTTGTCGCCCTGTTTGACCTGAAGCGAGCCGTACTGCATGTGGCCGTAGCGGGTCGCCACCGGCTGGCCGTCGATGATGTGGTCGATGACGACGGTCACGCCGTAGTCCCCACCGGCCTCGGTGGCGATGCGGACGGTGCCCGCGGCGACGGCGTGGATCTCCGCTCCCTCGCCCGGGGTCAGGTCGACGCCGTTGTGCGGCGCCGCGAACTCCGAGGCGTACGCGACCGAGCCGAAGGCGGCCGAGATCGGCACACCGACGGGGAACGGATACTGGATCGGCGAGGACGGGTTGTTGACCCACGTGTTGGCGAAGAGCGTGACGCCCGATTCCGACGCGATCTCCGCCATCGACGAGACGCCGTAGTTCTCCGGGCGGTCGAGCGCCGCGCCGCTGGACCCGTTCGCGACGAACGCCTGGATCTGCCCGGATGCTGCGGCGGTGGTCTTCGCCGCCGACGCGGTGATGTTGGTGGTGACGGCGGAGGCGGATCCCGCGGCGACCGCCGCGGCGGGGGTGGTCGTGCCCACGGCGAGCAGGCCGACGATGGCCATCACGCCGATGGAGAACGACGCGGCGGCGATGCGCTGCACCACGACGCGGGTGCGGCGCGGCCGGCGCGGCGCGACGTGGAGGGCGGCAGCCACCGGCACGGGGGCGGTCTCGACGGAGACGCGCTGGATCGGGGTCTCGCCGGTGAACGAGAAGAGCCGTGCGGCGAACTCGAACTCGTCGAGCGCACACGGCTCCGGGGCGACGAAAGCCGACTCCCCCGCGGCGGGAGGAGTCGGGAGAAGGATGTCGGAGGTCTCGACCGGTGCGGCGTCGGATGACGCGGTCGCGGCGGCTACCGCCGCCTCACGGCGACGACGCAACTCTGCGCGGGTCAGGGCACCCGTCTCCTCCGGCGCGGAAAGCGCGGAGGCGATGCGGCTCGAGCGTCGCGTGGGCGCGGCGTCGGCCGGGTGGGTCTCGAGGGTCAAATTGCGCGCTCTCGTAGGGCCGCTCGGGCAGCGGCATCGTGCGTCGGGCTTCGGATCACCTCACGCCGTTCGGGCGGCGAAAGATAACGATCGGGTAAACACTACCCCCCGAATGCTGTGAATGGCATGAATGGCTCAGCGGTATATCGCCGCATGCAGCGCCGGGTACAGCTCGGGCCCCGCGGCGATGGTCATCCCACGCCCCGGCCGGCCCTCGTCGGACCCGCCGACGACTCCCCCGGCCTCGACGACGAGGAGCGCTCCCGCGGCGTGATCCCACGGGTGCAGCCCGCGCTCGAAGTATCCGTCGAGCCGTCCCGCGGCGACGTAGGCGAGATCGAGCGCCGCCGCCCCCGCCCGGCGCAGATCACGCGCGAGCGGCATCACGATCCGCACCCGCTCGAGGTCACCGGCATGGGTGGCCGGGTCGTAGCCGAACCCGGTGGCCAGGAGCGCTCCGGCATCCGTCGTCGACGAGACCGCGATCCGACGCCCGTCCAGTCGGGCACCGTCGCCCTGCGCCGCCGAGAACACCTCGTCGATCGCAGGGGCGTACACGACGCCGGCTCGGGCGTTCCACTCCGCCGGGGTCGGCTCCCCGTCGACCGCGGCGATCGACACCGCATAGTGCGGAATGCCGTAGGCGTAGTTGACGGTGCCGTCGATCGGGTCGACGACCCAGGTCACCCCGCTGGTCCCCCGCTCCGCACCGGATTCCTCGCCGAGGAAGCCGTCCGCCGGTCGCTCCTGTGCGAGGCGGGCGCGGATGAGCATCTCCACCTCGCGGTCGGCCTCCGTCACGATGTCGGCCAGTGCGGACTTCGTCGCCGCGATGCGGACGCCCTCTTCGCGCCGGCGTCGGGCCAGCGCCCCCGCCTCGCGGGCGATCTCTTCGGCCAGGTCCCGGAGTCGTGCGGCATCCACCATGCCTCCACGCTACGCGCCCGACACGCGAGCGCAGAACGCGCGAGGGATCAGGCAGACGGCTGCTGGGGCGGCGCGGGCGGCGCCGTGTACCCCTGCGGCGCCGGAGCCTCGTGCGGCACCGCCGCGGGCGTCGGCGGGACGGGCGGACGGGGCGGCACGGCCGGCGGGGCGACGCTCGGGTGTCCCGTGTAGTACGCGTTCCAGTCCGGGGATCCGTCCGGGAGCGCCGGAAGCGGCGTCACGGCGTCCGCGTACGTGGGCCAGGGCGCGCGTGCGGGGGCCGGGGCGCCGTAGGGCGCATTCTGCGGCGCCTGCGGCACGGGCGCGTAGGGGTACGGCGCCGCCGCACGCGGCTTCTTCGGCGCGAACAGCGCGTTCACCAGCGGGACGAGCGCGGTCCCGACCGCGGCGAGGATGGCGAGGGCGACCACGACACGCCAATACAGCGGCCGGTAGGAGACGAACTCGTGGCTCGCCAGCGGCAGCACGAGCATCGCGGCGAGGATGACGACCATCCCGATCGTGACGTAGGTCACGATCGTGGTGAAGGTCGTCTGGTGCCGCTCGTAGGCGCGGAGGAACAGTCGCGCGTGCGCGAGCGCGCCCTGGATGATCAGCACGATGACCACGAAGGAGAAGAAACGCCCTGCACCGGCGCCGAAGCGGTCACCCGCGGGCATCCAGATGAGGAACGCTCCGATCAGCAGGGTCAGGACCCACGAGATCATGCTCGCGAGCGCCACCCAGGCGGGCCGGCGCGACGCGAGGTTCGCCTCGAGGATCGCGACGCCGGCGAAGCCGGCGAGCAGCAGGATGGTGAGGAACGCCTTGCCGACGATCCCGTTGTCGTCTCCGAGCAGAACCCACACGACACACACGAGCGCGGCGGCGATGAGGGCGGCGATGGCCACCCAGACCGCGGCGCGGAGGATCTTCGTGGACTGCGGTGAGGTGATCGGTTCGGTCATGTCGGTCCCTTCGCCGGCGGCGTCCCTCCCATCCTGACATGCTCGCGGTGCGGCGCAAGGGATCCTCCACACCTCAGCCGGCGGCCCGACGCACGCGCTCGCGGACCGCCGGAGCGCGCGAGTCGGGTCGAGGTCACCGGCGCTCAGCTCGTACCGAGGACGACATCCCGTGCGCTCAGGTCGGTCACGCGGCACCACCGTTCGCGTACAGCACCTGACCGTTGATCCAGCGGGCGGGCCCGGCGAGGAAGGAGACCGCCTCTGCGATGTCCTCCGGCGTGCCGAGACGCCCCATCGGGTTCGCCGCCGCGATGCCGTCGATCTGTTCGGTCGTCTTCCCCTCGAAGAACAGCGGAGTCGCGGTCGGTCCCGGCGCGACGGCGTTGACGGTGATGTCACGTCCGCGTAGTTCGCGGGCCAGGATCAGAGTGATCGCTTCGACCGCGCCCTTCGATGCGGCGTACGCACCGTAGCCGGGGATCTGCAGCCGCGTGACGGACGTGGAGAAGTTCACGATCGCACCGCCCGCGCGCAGGCGCTGAGCGGCCAGCTGGTTCACGACGAAGGTGCCGCGGACGTTGGTGCGCTGCACCCGGTCGAACGTGGCGAGATCGAGCTGGGCGATCGGCGCCAGCGGCATGATCCCCGCCGTGTGCACGAGCACGTCGACACCGCCGAACTCCGCCTCCGCGGCTTCGAACACGGAGGCCATCGCGTTCTCGTCGGCGACATCTCCCCCGACGGCCAGCGCGCGGCCGCCCGCAGCGACGATGCGCGACACCGTCTCCGAGGCGCGGGACTCGTTACCCGCGTAGTGCACGACGACGGCCAGCCCGTCCACCGCGAGACGCTCGGCGCTCGCACGCCCGATACCGCCGGAGCCGCCGGTGACGATGGCGACGCGATCCACGCTGCTGGTCATGATCTCTCCTCGAGTAAGATGTGAACGAATTGTCCATAAGTAGGATACACCGTAATGAACAGATCGTTCACAAAGGGGCCACGATGACCAGCACCCTCCCTCCGCGACGCGGCCGCGGCCGCCGACCCGCCGCAGAAGTCCGGTCGGAAGTGTTGGCGGCCGCAGGACGGATCCTCGTCGACGAGGGCATCCAGGCAATCTCCTTCGAGCGGATCGCCAGAGAAGCCGGAGCGAGCAAGACGACCGTGTACAAGTGGTGGGCCTCGCCGGGCGCCCTCGCCGCCGAAGCCTACTTCCGTCGCAGCGAACCCGATCTGGAGTTTCCGGACACCGGCGATCTGCACGCTGATCTCGTCGCGCAGCTCACCTCCTTCATCGCGCTGCTCACGCACGGCGGCGCCGGCAAGCCGCTCGCCGAGCTGATCGGCGCCGCCCAGACGGACCCAGACCTCGCCGCCGCCTGGTCGCAGACCTATGCCCTGCCCCGACGGGAGCTGGCACGCGCGCGACTCCGTGCCGCGCAGCAGATCGGCGATCTTCCGGGCAGCGCCGATCTGGACATCGTCATCGACCAGCTGTGGGGAGCCTGCTATCACCGGCTCCTCGTGCTGAGAGTGCCACTGGGTGATCTCGACGTCGAACGGCTGGTCGCATCCGCACTCCGCGGGGCGTCCTAGCACGGCATCCGGCGGGGACATGTGCCCCGCGACCCCCAGCGACGAGAAAGGCCCGGATACCGAGTTTCCTCAGCTTTACCGGGCCTTTTTCCAGGGTGGCGAGTGAGGGATTCGAACCCCCGAAGTCGAAGACGGCTGATATGTCGTCGGAGTTCAGCACAACTCCCAACTGCGCCCTCATCTGGTCTTTGCCGAATTGCGGGACCAGTCGGGAGCCGTCGGGACGAGGGCCAATTCGACGAGTAAACAGCGGCTCGTGGACGACTCGTCTACGTTGGCGGGGTGGATGATCTCGAGATCGGTTCGGAGCCTCGCTGTGAGGTGTGCGGCACGGTCATGCACGTCATCGACGGCGGGTACGAGTGCCGAGGGTGCGGGTTCACGGTCGACATCCCTTGGGTGACGCGTGCGGAGGACGGACTACCGGGGATCAGCGGGTGGTGATGTCGGAGGGGCCTGCCTAACCTGTCCCCCTCGGGTCGGGAAAGGGGTCGGCGTGGGGTCGAACAAGAGGTACGCGGCGTACTACGACGAGCAAGCAGCGAAGCGACTCACGGAGTCCCCAATGAAGGCGAAGTGCACCCTCCCGATGCAGGCGTTCGGGCCGAATGAGATCGAGTGGGTGAAGGGCTCGAAACCGCCTGTGTGGGCGTGGATCAGCTGGGCGGAAGGGCCCGCTACGAGGATCGCCGCGTTCGCGACCGGATGGAACGATCGGGTCGTCGTTGTCGAATGGAACGAGAGCCCTGGCGGGACTCGCAACACGGTCGTCTGGCGGAACGCCGTGACGGTCCGGTCATAGGCTGGTCGGATGCTGACCGGCCTGATCCGCCCCCACGAGACCCGCACCATCGACGTCGAAGGCCACTACCTCGCCGACATCCAAGCGCAGCTGGACGACGCGACCCCGGCCGGGTGGGTCCTCACGTCCGCGCCGGTCGCGATGGTCAAGGGCTCCACCCTCATGACCGCGACCGGGACCATCGAACGACACGACGAGACCCGGGAGATCGAAGCCGACACGATGCCCGCGCTCGAGGCGAGAGTCCCTGATGGGTGGCGGCTGCTGAGCGTCCGGACCTAGCCTGAGCCGATGAGCCATTGCGACCTGTGCGACGAGTACTTCAACAAGCAGCCGTCCTTGGCGGACGACCCGGACGAGGAACCCGACATCTGCCGAGACTGCGCGGATGGCAGGGGCCTCGCTGTCTTCCTGGTTGACGGGTCGACCCGCGGGAGCAGCCGCGTAGACGCGCCGGCAGGACGATTCCCCGCGACCGTTGAGTATCGCGGCGCCATGTACGCGCTCGAGTACCAGGAGCGGATGATCGCTCGCTACAGGAACGACGACGCGGAGATCGTGAGCGGGTAGCCCGCCTGAACGCAGAAAGGCCCCCTCCACCGCACCCGAAGGTGCAAGCGGAGGGGGCCTTCTATTGGATCGTCGACGGGACGGTGCAACCCAGGTGTGGGTCAGCTCTTCAGGTCGCGGCGAGCGGGGTAGTTGTTGATGACCTGCACCGCGCTCGGCTTCTCGTTCGGGACGATGTACACGCCGATGCCGGCGAACGCGGCGATCGCGATCTGCAGCCACTCCGACGGGGTGATCCCATCCGACAGGAACGACAGCAGTGCGACCAGCGCAGCGGTCACGAACGCGACGGCGGTCTTTCCGTACTGGGCCACACCGTTGGGCAGGTTCGGGACCAGGTAGACGCCGACGGCGCCGACGCCGATCACGGCGAGGTTGACGAGCTCGGACGTGGTGACCGTGTCGTCCGACAGTGCGGTCACGAGCACGCCGGCGACGGCGAGCAGAACGTACAGCAGTGACTTCGCGTACAGCTTCATAGCTACTCCTTGAAGGTGGGGAACTCGGGGATCGTGACGCCGCCCTGGATGGCGGCGACGCGGAGGGTGTGAGCGTGCTCAGTGACGATGCGAAGGCGGCGCTCCGCCTCATCGGCGCGGGCCTCCTCGACCGCGCGCTCGGTCTCCTTGCGGTCGACCTCGGCGCGGCGACGCTTCATCGATCCGGAGATCCCGCCGACGATCGCGCGGATGATCTCGACGCCGGCCGCGCCGCCGAGCAGCGTCAGCAGAAGGCGGGCGGTTTCCTGTGCTGCGGGGTCCAACGTCACCTCCTGCGCGGCTCGAAGGTGTGCCTCCAGATCTCGTGCGTGCGCACCGCGCACACAGCGATCGTGACCATGAGGATGAACCCCGCTTGCGTGAGACGGGACGACTCCGGCGGGCCCTGGAAGTGGAGGGTGAGCACGACACCGAAGTACGTCAGCGCGCCGGCCCCGACCCCGATCAGTCCGATGCGTTCCATCCACCACCAGCCGGGGAACACGGCGACCAGTGCGCACACCGCACCGATGGTGAGGAACAGCGCCCAGACCGTCGTGAGGGTCGAGCCGAGGGGCCCCTCGATCGACTGCGGCGGCCGCCACAGCGTCGCCCACCCCGTGAACACGGCCACGGTGTAGACGATCGCGTAGAGCAGCTTCTTCACGCGGGGCTCGTGGATCGCGCCCCACAGGCGCCCGATCACGACTTGGTCAGCTTCGCGAGGTAGGCCCGCGTCTGCTCCGAGGTGACCTTCACCTGAGCGACGCCGGCGCGTGCGGCGTTGGCGGCCGACCACATGTTGCCCGACTTCACCGACCCGTCGAGCGGGTCGAGGACCACGAACTTGTCGCCCTGCAGGTCCCAGATCGCGAGGTCGCAGCCGTACGTGCGGAGCAGCGCGGGGAGCTCGGAGAGCTCAACGTCCTGCCAGTCGTCCTGGATGCGCGACAGCCGCATGATCTTGTCCGTCGGGTCCTCCGGGATGAAGTGGCGGAACACGCCGGTGCTGAGAGAGCACAGGTGCGGGCCGGACGGGCTGTTGATCTTGAGCATGAGCATGGTGTCGTCCTCCAGGGGGTTGGGTGATGGGCTTGCGGGGGCGGTCGCGCGGGCGTACGCGGCCTGCATGAACGGGAGCGGGTCGTACTCGCCGACCCAGGTCATCCAGGCGCCGTCGAGACGGTCGGTGATGGTGACGTGGTCGTGGGGGCCGTCGATGAAGCCGGGGCGCTCGTCCATCCCGGCGTTGCGTCCGAGCCGCTGACCGCTGGTCACGCGGTCCCTGACCGAGACGCACACGTCGGCCATGTGCGAGTGCGACTCGAAGCGCCCCTCGGCTCGGCCGGTGTCGATCACGACCGTCGCCTCGAGCAGAGAGTTCGGGCGGCCGACGTAGACCACCACGCCGTCGTCGATCGCGTCGACCTGCGTGACCACGGACCCGCCACGCGGGCCCTTCTCGCGCACATCCTGGCCGCGGTGGTAGCCCTTCGAGTAGTTGTCGTCGGCGACGCCGTACCGGTAGCCGATCCGGTCGGGCGCGTACGTCACATCAGCGGTCACGGCGCGCCTCCTCAGATGATCCCGGGGGTGCGGACCCGGAAGTCGCCCCACGCCTGCCCGATGCGGGACGTCCCGGAGGTTTGGCGGCGGGACGCGAGCCCGGCGAGGGTCCCCGGGTAGGTCGCGGCAGGCGCGGCGACAGTGGCCGCGGGGATCCCGTTGATGTGCAGGGACGCGACATCCCCGTCCACCGTGATCGCGACCTTGTCGCCCACCGTCGGGACGAACGTGGACGCGACGAGCGGCGTGCCCGTGCCCGCCTGCCACGCCTGGATCTCCCAGAAGTCGAGGGCCCACACGATGATCCCCTTGGAGCCGTCCGGGGAGATCCGGGCGGCGATGAACGGCCACCGCGACGTCGGGGTTGCGGGCTTGCCGGCGAGGGTCGACTCCACGACCACGTTCGACGCCCCGGGGATGGTCGCGAACCGGGAATCGGCGTAGGTGGTCGGGTCGGTCGCGATCTTCACCGCGGACCCCCCGACCGCCAGGGCCGCCAGGAGTGACCCTCCCGAAGGGACCTCCGCCCACTCACGCCCACCGACACGGGTCGGGAGGAGCGTCGGGGACGTGTAGTCGAACGTGTCCGCGGCGAGGACCGTGGACGCCTTCTTCAGGCCGGGAACGGTGAACGTGGTGTCGAGGATGATGTCCATGAAGGGCTCCTTAGTTGTCGCCGGTGTTGCCGGAAATGGTGACGCCGGTCAGGGTCGCCCCCGCCGTGACGTAGCTGTTCGTCTGCGTCGGTGATGCCGCGTAGTCGGTGAGGCTGTTCCCGATCAGGGAGCCGTCCGTCCAGGTGCTGCCCGGCGCGACGAAGATCGCTTCCCTCTGCGCCCCCCCGCGGCCGTTGCCGCTGATCTGCTGGTGCACGACCATCAGGTCGTAGAAGACACCCACGATCACGAGGCCTCGCCCGTCGTTGTCCCGGATCGCATTGCCCATCAGGTGCATGTGGAACAGCGGGCTCACCGTCGCATCCAGGAGCACCCCGACACCGTCACCGGTGCGGAAGATGTTCCCGGTCACGAGCGTGCGCCCCTCGCTCGCGATCGCGCCGGTGACCGTCGTGATCAGCAGCCCGACGCACGCGTAACCCGCCGCGGCGACACCGTCACGGACGGTGTTGTTCGCGATGATCGCGTCGCGTGCGACCATGCCCTTCGGGACCGCGTTGTTGCCGAGGTAGATCCCGACCGCGCAGGCAGAGATGTCGTTGCCGAGGATCTTCGTGTCCGACCCGCCGGAATCCGTGATCCCCGTGAAACCACCCTGCAGGATGTTCCCCTGGATGATCACCGCCGCCGGCCAGGTGCCCGGTGCGGGCGTGTTCGATGCCGCCTCGATGAGGATGCACGCGTGACCCGCACCACCCGCCGCCGTCCAGTTCCCCTGGATGAAGTTGTTCCGGATGATGATCGACACCGCACCACCACGACCACCGGTCGCGGTCCCGATCCCCGACCCTCCCGACCCGCCCGCCGGGGAGGCCGGGTCGACGACGTTCAGGCGAGCGAAGTTCGTGATGATGTTCTCTTCGAGGACGCAGTTGACCGAGTTGTCGTAGCCGAGAGCCGTGGCGGGGTTGTTGAAGATCCCCAAGCGCCGCGCCGACGAGTTCCGCGTCGACGAGATGTGGATCATCTTCATCTCGTACGAGTACCCGTGGGTGGCCGCGAAGAACCGCCCGTCGCAGGAGAAGTCGGAGAGGTTCACGCCGTGGAGGTAGTTGTCCGCCTCCCACGCGCCCTCCCGCAGCCACGCCGCACTCGTCGACGTCTTCGCGGTCGAGATCTTCACGACGTACACGAGGGTTCGGCCCCGCCCCGCGCCACGCACCGAGCATCGCGAAGGGATCGGGTTGCTCGCCGACGCGACATACACGCCCGCGGGGATCACGACCGTGCGACCCCCGAGAGCGGACGCAGCGTTCAGCGCCGCCGCGAGAGCCACATCGATAGGGATACCGAAAGCGGCCTCCCCACCAGTGAGGGTGTTCACCGCCGCGACGCTGAGTGTCGCCACCCCGCCAGCGACACCGGCGATCGTGCCCACCAGCACCCCGTCGTTGGCGAGAGTCATGTAGTCGGTGGAGATCGGACCCGCACCACGGACACCGACGGTCTTGCCGACATCGTCAGGGGTGAAGGCGTAGGACGCGGAGGTCAGAGCCGTGGACCCGGCCGTCATCGACACGTCGGTGAGGTAGCGGGCAGGAAGCACCGTCCCGTAGTCCTCGAGCCGCAGCTCCCCGGCCTGCGGAGGAGCGGACGGGAACACGGACCCGTCCGGGTTCACCGCGAACGCGACCCTCCCGAGGGTGTCGCGGATCATGAATCGGTCCGGAGATGGCCGAACCTCCGTCGCACCCATCCATACCTCACCGTGCTCTCCGACCGCGAGGGCGGCGTTCCCTGCGGCGTCAAGCACCCGAGATGAGGGCGCTTCGGACGTGACGCTCCCCACGACGGTGAGGTCGCCCTCGACGCGGCCTTGGGCGAGCGTGGTGACACCATCCGCCGAGACGCCGAAAGCCGCGTTCCGGAGAGCGTCGAGCACTCGCCATGACGCGCTGTTCCCACGACTCACCGGGGTGTCGTTGTACACGACAGCTCGACGATCGATCTCCGTGTTCGCGACGCCAGCCGCAGCCGCAGCAAGCGACGCCGCCGACAGCCGCCCCGTGAGCTCTGCGAGGACGGGCGCCAGCGCGGCAGTCATCTCCGTCACGTTGACGAGGTCCAGGGAGTCCAGCAGCGCCGTCACCTCAGCGAGGGTCGGGACCTGCTGCCAGTCGCCGTACGCGCCCTCACGCTTCACACGCACCCACAGGCCCGTCGGGGTCGTCGAGCCAACCGGGACACCGACCTGCATCGCCGAGGACGACAGGTACGCGAGATGCAGCACCGTCCCCGTGAACCCCGGGGGGCGGTTCAGCGCGGTCGAGAACGCCCGGTAGAACCCCGACTCGTTCGGCAGCGCATCCAGGTCCGTCAGAGGGTTCCCCGTCCCGACAGCCACACCGTAGTTCGACAGACGCCCTGTAGCGGCTAGTGCAGCTTCCACGGCGGTGGCGAGGGTTTCCTCGTCGACGGGCGGCCCCTGAGGCCCTCGGCGGGTTACCGAGAACGCCACAGAAGTCGAGCCGTCGTCCATCGTGAGCGTCACGCGGGTCCACAGGTACTGACCGTCCTCGACGTTCGGGATCGCGGCCGACCATCCCGAGGAGGGCGGGTTGACGGCGTTGCCGGACGTCGCGTAGCGAGTCACGGCCTCGGCGATGCCGTTGCCCTTGAACGTCCCTAGCTGGGTCACATCAGCGGGAAGTGCCATGTCGATCTCCTCTCCTGGTCATGACCGAATGCCGTAGGCGTTCGGTGGTGTCTTGTCGATGTAGAAGCCCTTCGGGCTCGGCAGTGGCGGCCACGGCGGGCCCACCCAGACAGCGAGAAGAGATCCGCCGGCCATCTCGCCGATATCCCCGCCGCCGGCGACTGCAGTGAAGCGCCAGAAGTCGACCGCCTTGAGCACGCGGGAGCCGTCGATCGCATCCTCGAATCGAGCGAGCTCGATGATGTAGTCCACGCCCGTTTCTCCGCCCTGTGCCGGCGTGAGATCTCCCGAAGGGATGAGCGCCACGGAGATCTCGCCCGCACTGCCGAGGGCGATGGGCTTTGGGACCTTCGAGACCAGGCCATTGGGCCCAAAGCACTCGACCTCGGGGCGCACCCGCAGCGCGAGCTCGACGCCCGTCAAGGCTGCGAGTCCGATGTTGCGGAGATTGCCGGTGTAGGTCTGCGTGGGCATCACGACTCCCTCAAGAGGTAGGAGGGCCCCGCGTCGTGCGGGACCCCCGAGTGGGAAAGCTGGTCGACTATTCGCCGTAGATGGCCATGACGGCGCGGGGGTTCTCGGCGACGCCGTCGTAGCGGGTCTCGAAGTGCAGGTGGGGGCCGTCGGATAGGCCGGTCGATCCGACAGACCCGACCGTGTCGCCCTTGCTGATAGCCGCGCCCGACGTGAGCGGTGACGGACCGATCAGGTGGTAGTAGCGGGTCGTGATGGTGCGACCGTCGCGCGTCCCGTGGTCGAGGATCACGAAGTAGCCACGCTCGGAGTCGAACCCGGCCGCGAGTACCGTGCCCGACCCGGCGGCGGGGATCGGGGTGCCAGCTCCTGCGCCGAAGTCGATGCCGCGGTGCCCCGGTGGGGAGTACGTCGGGTCGGTGGTGTCGAACTCCTTCGTCACCAGGCTCAACGCGAACGGCCACCGCAGCAGCCCGGACCCTGTCGGGCCGCCTACCGATTTCGGGAGCCATCCCGCCGTTCCGTCGTGACGGCGGGCTTGGAAGTAGGCGACGTCGTCGAGGCTGGCGATGATCCCTCCGTCGAGGACGAGCTCGCTTGCGCTGATCTGGACGCGGTCGGCGCCGAGCGCCAGCATCGCCGGGGTGAGAGTGAGGGAGGCTTCACCGACGCCCCCCGCGAGGCGGATGCCGTTCTGTGCGACGTATGCGGTCCATCCGGCACCGGATTCCAGCTTGACCCCGGGGGCCCCGTCGTTGCCGGTGACCTTCGCGCCGTCTGGGAACACGACTGAGCCGCCGGCTTCCTCCGGGTCGATGACCATGCCGCCGGCGTAGATCTTTCCGCCTTCGATGCGGACGTTGTCGGATGAGAACTTCCCGCCGCCGAGGAGGGCGAGGTTGCCGGTGATGTCGACGTCGCCGTCGATGTCGCCGCGCCCGTTGAACTCCCACGCGCCGTTCTGTGTCCACTTCCCCTCGGCGACCACGTCACCGGTGATTGCGCCGGGGCCGAAGAAGCGCCACTCGCCGATCACCTCGACGCGTCCGCCGGAGTCGACGCGGAGGAGCCCGCCGATGATGCGAAAGCGTCCGTTCGTGATGGACGAGTTCTCGAGGAACGCACCGGACTCAACCCGCTCGACACGGCGCACCAGCCCCTGGATCCAGTTCCACGCGTCGCGAAGATCAGACCACACCTTGCACCTCCGTCTTCACCTGCGTCGACCAGGACCCAGACACGGCCACCAGGCGCAGCGGATGAATGCCCAGCGGGAACACGGGATGCCCCACGACCTCGAGCTCCCACCCGCGGGCGAGGGTGACGTCCTCGGCGGGATGGTCGTCGGAGAGGGTGAAGCTGCCGACCGTCCACTGCGCGGCTGGGTTGCGAGACTGCGCGTACCAGGCATTCGTTGCGGCCTGCAACCGGTCGCCGTCGAGGTCGGGAAACTTGCGGCCGGCGTCCCGGATAGGGATGTCGTAGGGCCCGGCTCCGGCCCACCGGACGGGCTGGTCCTGCCCGGTGCCCGCACCCGCGCCCTGCGCGCCGGTGATCTGCTCAGCGGAGGTCTTCATGTAGCGGACACCGCCGAGGGGTGAGTCCGCGTCGTGCAGCTTGAACGAGGAGAGCCCGACCCGCACACGCTGGGCGACGAGCGTCTGGAACCGCAACTGTCGGCCCGCGGTGAGGTAAGGGCGGAGGACGACCTCGTAGCCCTCCGCCTCGATCTGGCTGATCAGATCCTCGATGGTGAGCTTCTTCCAGAACTCCCACGTCTGCGAGAACGACCCGCCCTCATCGGCGGGGAGATCCACGGGGTAGCGCCAGTCCGGGTTGCCGTACTGCATCCATCGCTCCAGCACCGCGCGCACGGCGCCGGCATGGGAACGGTTGGTGACGGTGAGGGTGCCGGCTTCGTACGCGTCGACCCCGTAGGTCTTGCGCCATTTCCACTCGCTGCGCAGCTCGACGGCCTTCACGATCGCGACACCGTCCGTGTCGCCGTAGTCCCACGACTCGGTCTTCCACGCGCCGAGCACGGTACTCCCCCACCGCAGCGACAGGAGCCGCGCGCCGCCCTTGAACAGCTCGTCGAGACGCTGCCCGGTGAGCGCTTCGGCGCCGTAGCCGGCGTGCATCGGCCAGCTGCTCTCACCGGTGCCGCCGATGTTCGTCGACCAGTCGGTGCCGGCTTCGACGGCGTACCGGTCGACGCGCTCGAGCTCGTCACCCGTCCACGCATCATGCGTCCACAGCTCGAGCGCCACGTCAGCCTCCGATCAGACGAAAGTGTCGGCGATGCGGATACGACCAGGGGCCGACAGCGCGTGAGTCCATGCCACGCCCGGCGGCACAGCCCAGAGAGGACCGCGACCGACCCTCGGCATCACGACGCCGTTGCGTCGCACCTGCCCCGACCGCATGTCCACCGCGTGCAGCCCGCCCGGAGTCGCGTCGGAGACCACGAATGTTCCGGCAGGCGACGAGATCGAGTACGCGCTCGGCGCGGATGGAATCTCCACGACCGGGAAGGCGGGGAAGGTCCCGTAGTGCAGGACCGGGAGTGAGACCCCCGTGCCCGTCTCCGGGATCAGATGCAGATCGCCGTACTTTCGAGGGTCGGCGCACACCACCTGCAGCTGGAAATCCCCGACCAGGAGTGGGCCTCGCCACTGCCCCTTGTCGTCGGTCTCGACCGAGACACGTCGTCCATCAGCCCACTGGAGGCGATCCCATCGAGTGACCGATACACGCGCCCTCTCGCCGGTCGCACCCGCGCCGGCGACACGGTCGAGCACAATCTGGAGCTCGTCCTCGGTGCGGGCGATGGCCTGCCCATCGACGGTGACGACGCGCGACGGGAGGTACACCGGCGTGTCGTGCTCTCCATGCTGCACGGCACGGGCGAGCGACTCGCGACGCCCGGCCGGCAACCCGCCCCACCCCTGGAAGCCGTCCTTGCGGAAGAACAGCCCCCAGGGGCGGGTGAGGTCGGCGGGCCGGCTGAAGATCTCCAAGCCTTCGAATCGGAACTCCACCGGCTGACCCACGTGCTACCCCCTCGCGATCATGCCCGCGCACGTCGTGCGGCGGACGCCAGCTTCTGGCCGGCCAGCTCCGCGCCCTCCTCGGGAGGCATGTGCGCGAAGTGGTTGATCTGCGAGATGGTCGTCGTCCCACGAGATCCGGTGCCCGCAGAGCCCGAGCCATTGACACCCGACGAGGACGCGGTGAGCGCGATCTGCGCGCGCTGCGAAGCGGACTGCGTCGCAGCGGCCAGCGCAACCCCGAAGCCGTCGACACGGCTCTCCGCGCCCGCCGTGAACTGCTCCATCGTGGCGGCACCCGACTGCTTCAGGCGCCGCCACCCAGGCGCGGACAGCGGTCCCTTCTTCGCCGGCGAGTGCGGGAAGAAGTCGACGATGCCGCCGACGATCCCACCGACCGCGTCCCACAGAGACCCGAGCATCGACCCGAGCCCATCGATGAGCGCCTGCACCAGAGAGACCCCGGCATCGAACAATGCCGGGATGATCTTCATGATCGCGTCGACGAGCTGGGGGCCCATCTTCACGAGTGCATCGAGCAGCTTCGGGATGATGACCGGCAGCGCGTCGAGCAGCCCTGTGAACAGCTTCACGGCGCCCTCGATGAGCGTCGGGATCATGCTGATCAGGGCGACGACGATCTGGGGGATCATCTCGATGATCGCGACGATGAGTTGCGGGATCGCCTCCAGCAGCCCGGTCACGAGCCCGAGGAACACGTCCACGGCGGTGATGATCAGCTGAGGCAGCATCTCGACGAGGGTTGTAAGGATCTGCGGCAGCATCCCCACGAGCGCGACGAGCAGCTGAGGGATCGCCTTCGCGAGCCCCAGCACCAGCCCCAGGAAAAGCTGGATCGCGCTCTGGATCAGCGTCGGGAGCATCCCGAGGAGGGTCTGCAGGATCTTCGGTAGCGCCGAGATCAACGTGGTGATCAGCTGAGGGATCACCCCGATGAGCGCCTGCACCAGGCCCATGAAGACCTGGAGCGCCGAGGCGACGACCGCGGGCAGCATGGCCAGGATCGTCTCGAGCAGCTTCGGCAGCAGCTCGACGACGGCGTTGACCAGCAATGGCACGACGACACCGACCGCATCGATCAGCCCCGTCAGGAGCTGGATGCCGGCCTGCAGGAGCTGAGGGACCATCCCCACGAGCGCTCCGACGAGCACCGGAACGACACCCACGATCGCCGCCAGCAACGACGGCAGCACGGCGGTCACCGCCTGAACGAGTCCGAGCAGCAGCTGCACCATGCCCGACACCAGGATCGGCACGTTCGATGCGAGCTGCGTCGCGATCTGCGGAACGAACTTGCTGATCAGTTCGACGACCTTGGTGAGCAGCGACGACACACCGCCCACCACCGCCGGAACGATCGCCTGGAAGCCCGCCATGAGCGTCGCAGGATCGAACAGCAGCAGAGATGCGAGCGCGCCCGCGAGGAGCCCCACGGGCGCGGTGAGGCCGGAGAACATAGCCCCGAGCAGTGGAAGCCTTGCCAGCAGCGGACCGAGCGCCCCGAGGACACCGGCGACCACAGGCAGCAGCACCGCGAACACACCGGAGAGGCCGGACAGGTTGAATCCGCTCGTCGACTCCTTCAGCCGTGCGAATGCGTCTGACATCCGGGTCAGGATCGGTTCAACCCGTGCGACGACGCCCTTGCCAATCACGTCCGCGATGGGCGCGATCTTGGCAGCGACGGCGTCGACCCCGACCGTGATCGTCGAGAACAGCTGCTGGAACAGCGGGAAGATGGGGCCGAGCATCGTGGCCCCGAACCGCGAGAACGCGGCCCGCATGTTCTTCAGCGCGCCCTGGGTGGTCTTCCCTGCCTCGAGGGCAGCGCCGCCGATGTTCTTCTCGATTGCCGATCGGTACGTCGCGGCGTCGACCTTCCCGGCCGCGACCATGTCGCGGAGCTCGTCCTGCGTGACGTTGAGCTCCTGCGCCAGCCACTGGTAGATCGGGATGCCCCGGTCGGCGAGCTGGTTGAGCTCCGTCGTGTACGCACGGCCGTTCGTCGTGACCTTGTTGAGGATGGAGCCCATCTCCGACAGCGGCACGTTCGCGATCGACGCAGCGTCCGCGGTGAGGCGGAGGTACTTCTCCAGCTCCTCGCCCGGCTTGATACCGGCGGCCACGGCGGATGCCGCGATCGACGCGGCCTCGTCGAGGCCGTAGGCAGTGCCGCGCACAGCGTCGAGAGCGTTCGTGGTGATCGTCTGCACGTCCTCGGCGGTGTTGCCGAGTCCGCGGAGCTTGGCCTGCGCAGTCTCGATCGCCGAGAGTCGACCGAAGCCGCCCGCGACGGACGCTGCGATCGCCCCGGTGACGACCGCGGCGGCCGCGCCGAGCTGGGACTTCACGAACGTCGCGGCATCACCGGTGACACGCTTCACGCCGTCCATTGCCGACGCGAAGCCCGACGAGATCGCCGAACCGGCCGCGCCCACGATCGAGCCGACGCCGGAGAACGCTTGGCGAACGGCCCCGCCAGTCTGGCCGAGCACGCCGGCCATGCCGGAGAACGACCGCCGAATCGCTGCCGTGACGGGAGCGAGGCGGTTCAGGGCGGGCGCGAGCGCGCGCGCCACGGACGTCTCGACGGCGCCGAGAGCGCTGCTCAGCCGGAGAGCACCCTTCAGGGAGAGGTCTCGGATCGCGACGGTGGCGTTGCGTAGCGGGGTCACGACGGCCGTGCCGACGCGTGCGCCGAACGACGACAGACGAGACGTCACCGGCGCGAGCGCGCGCGTTGCGAGCCCCGTGATTCCTCGGGCGAGGAGCGTGACCGGCGCGAGGACATCGGTCAGGTTCTTGCGGAACGTCGCGAACCCCGTGCCCGCTCCGACCTTGGTGAGCCGTGCCGTCGACGAGGTGAGCGCATCCTGCGCCGTCGTGAGCTTCGCCTGCGCGGCCTGCAGGTTCGTCGACGCCGTCGCGACGCGATCGGTCGACACCTCAAGGTTTCGACGAGCGGCCGCGAGGCGTTCCTCCGCAGCGATCGCCTGAGACGACCCGGCGCCGCTCTTCTCGATGACCTCGGCGAGGCGCTGCTCCGCAACGCGGACGTTGCCGGCGTCGGTCATCTGCCGCAGTCGCGCGGACGACAGGGTCCGCGTGGTCGTGGCGACGTCCTGCTGAAAGGTCTTGAGCGCCTTGTCGCCGAGGTTGCTGGTCTCCGTCGACAGTGCGGACTTCAGGCCCTTCCCGAGCGCCGCGCCACCCCGCTGCCCCGCCTTGCCGAGGCCCTTCGTCGCCGAGCGCTCGGCGTCGTTGACGCCCCGATCGACCTCGTTCTTGATGCTCTTCCGCAGGCCCTTGTAGACCGGGAAGATGGCGACGTGTCCGGCGCCGACCTCCTTCGACACGCGCCACCCCCGATCAGTCCGGCAGCGCGGAGTACCGCGCGAGCCGGTCGCGCATCTCGTCCACGACCTCGGGTGCCACCGGCTCCGGCTGTGCGGGCGGGGCGTCCCACGGCATCGGGAACGTGACGCTCTCCCCCGCCGGCATCAGCGCCGACAGCACGCTCTGAGCGAGCAACGTCGACGCGATCTCCGAAACCGACGCCGGCCACGCCCATCCGGCGCGCGCCGCACCCAGCAGAGAGCCGGGGTCGCTCTCGAACGACTCGACGAGCAGCAGGGCTTCACCCCACGTGCACGTCACGCCGATCTCGAACAGAGACAGTCCGAGCGCGCGGAAGTCGCGCGCAGCTGCGGCCTCGTTCTCGGTCAGTCGCCGGACGAGGCCTTCAATTCCCCCAGCCGGGCGTCGGCCAGGTCGGTGAACATCTGGAAGTACGTCGTCGCGACGACGATCACCTGGATCGCGTCGTCCGCCTCTTCCAGCGTCTTCCGCGCCTCGGCGGTGCCGATCTCCTCGACGAACCGTTCGATGTCCTCGAGGGCATCGTCCTGGGTGAGCGCCGTCAGCTTCTTGAACGTCTTGTAGGGCACCTTCAGCGGCAGCACGAGCTCCGCGTCTTCGCCCGACACCTGGCCGAGCTTGGCGTGGAAGTTGTCCTCCACGACGTAGATGTCGGGCTTGGGGCCGGCGGGTGCCTTGGTGGTGCGTGTGGCCACGATGGGTCTCCTTCTCGATGAGCAGCTGATGAGCTGATGAGCAGATGCGGGTTCACGCACGGCCGTCTCTGGCCGTGTGTGCCCCGCTGTGCGGCGTTCACCCGCCGATGACACGACCACCCCGACTAGGCCGGGTTCGTCGATCGTGTGGAATCGGGCGTGTACGACCGCACCAGACCGTTTCGCGCGACATCACCCGGTCTGGGGGTCGCCGTAGGGTCTGGGGTTCCCGACGCGCCACAGGGGCGCTGACGGGACCGGCCCCCGGCGTGCTCATCAGCACCGGGGGCCGGTCGTCTCGGATCAGGTCAGGACTCGGTCGAGTTGGTGTCGACGAGCCACTGCCCGAAGTGGTTGTTGTCGAAGTACGGCGACCGGTCGAACTTGAACGTCAGCACCGTGCCGCGCACCTCGCCGCGGGCCGTCTTGTCGACCTTCGCGGCCGACACCGACGCGACGCCGAGGCGACGCTCGATCCAGCCGTTCTTGAAGATCTCCTCGGTGAACACGAGGTAGCGGGTGGCGTGGCCGCCGGCGTCGATCGTGATGTAGCCGTGCTGGTCGGGCACCTTGCCGTAGGTGACCTCGCGGACGACGGGATCGGTCTGCGCGAGGCCGACCTCGACGGTCGCGTTCGCGTTGCCGGACGGGATCGAGTAGCCCTCCTGCAGGAACGTGATCGGGTCGCCGTCCGCCTCGGTCGTCCAATCGAAGCCGCCGTCGGTCTTGATCAGGCCGAGCTTCCGGTACGCCGCCGGCAGCGCGAGCACCAGAGCCGCACCCGCCGCCGGCGTGAGGACGTTCGCGGGCAGCACCGGCGCGACGCCGATGTTCCCGCTGATCGGGATGCCGACGGCCCCGATGTCATTTCCCTGCGCATCCGCAGTCATGGTTCCCTCCTCGGGAATGAACGAAGGCCCGCACGGTGCGGGCCTTCAGGGATGGATATGGAGCCCCGTCACCCGACGGGAGTGCCGACCACGGTGTACTCCACGGTGAAGTACATGCGGGTGCGGTCCTGGGTCTCCGACACCGAGTACGGGCCGGAGAAGTCTGTGATGGCGACGACCGGGCAAGCCGGGCCGCCAAGGATCGGCAGCGATTCGTCGGTGAACACCGCGAACAGCATCCGAGCGAGGTTGCGTGCCGGCACGTCGTAGAGCCGCGTGCCGGCGAGGACGGAGACACCCATCGACCGGGTGCCGGTCAGGATCGACGACCGCCCACCACCGTCGTCACGAAACAGCACGGCTGTCGGCGGGAAGGGGTCGACCGTGGGCTCCTTGTTGCCGATGTGGATCTCGCCGGAGATCTCGGCGGGTAGAGCCCGAGTGCCGAGGATGTGGCGCGCGTAGCCGGTCGCCCACACCTCGAGGTCGGGAGGCAGGACTTCGGTGCCCACTGCGACCTCCCTCAGTAGACGCGGACGCCGTTCAGCGCCCGGGCGAGATTGCCCGTGCGGGACTCGACGCCCATCGACTTCTCGTCCGTCGCGACGACACGGAACATGTCGCGGTACGCGGCCTCGCGCTTCTCGACGACGATCCCGTCGCGATAGTCCGCGGTGTCGACCGGTGCCGACGCGCGCGCCCTGGCAGCGACCTCGTCAGCTGCGCGCTGGCACAGGTCAACGACGCCGGGCTCACGTCCGAGCTCAGCGAAGAACTCGTCGTTCTCCTCGAAGTAGCTGCCCGCCATCAGCCTGCCGCCCTTCGAAGTGGGATCTCGCGTACCGGTGACCACCCGGTGAAGGGGTTCACCTCGACGTCCGGGAATCCGTCGATGTCGTAAACGACCGTGCCGTGCTGGATCTTGTCGAGCGCTTGCACGTCGAGATCCGGATCGCAGTACAGCGACCGCGACTCGAGGATCTGCGTTCGCGACGCGCCGAGTGTGCGAGCCGTCGACGACTGGCCGACGTACGAACCCGGGAGCTCGAGCGTGTCCGGGTCGCTCCAGTCGGCGCCGACCTGCTTCTGCGAGTAAGGATCGAGGACGGGCTTCGCGCGCAACCGCACGACCGTCACGCCCGCCGGGAAGCTCACGAGCAGTCCTCCGGCCAGAGGCGCCCGATCGACAGCGCGGGCGGAGGAAAGGACCCCACCGGCAGCGACGGCATCGATGAGGCCGCACAGAGCCCGCGGAGCGAGCTCCGGTCGTCGTCGCTGAACGCCGAACCGACGTCGCGGTACGCGACCGACGCCGCGCCCACACGCTGCGACGCGACCTGACGCGAGCCACGCGCTCTCACCTCGCCGGCAACGGCCAGCAGAATCGCGATCGCCGTCAGCTTCTCCTCCGAGCCCGCGACGAGAGAGTCGAGGCAAGGGGCGATGGTGCGTGCGCTCGCGATCACACGACGCGCGAGGTTGGCCTCCACGCCCGCGAGATCTTCGGGTGTCATCACCATCGCCCCTCCTCTCACTTCGCCGCGGTCTTCGGCGTGCCGACGAGACCCACGGACTTGGCGTGCTCGACGCCCTCCTTGGTGAAGTCGTCGGTGATGGGCGTTCCTCGGTACACGTACCGCTCGCCGCCCGACTTGAGCGGCAGCACCGCCACGGGGCCGATCACCTGGAGCGCCGCCGCCGCCTTCTCGGCCGCCGCGGCACGCTCGGCCTCGGCATCCGCCGCCGCCTTCTCCGCCGCGGCCTTCTCGGCCGCCGCGGCGTCAGCGGCGGCCTTCTCCGCCTCCGCCTTCTCCGCCGCGGCCTTCTCGGCCGCCGCGGCGTCAGCGGCGGCCTTCTCCGCCTCCGCCTTCGCTGCCGCCTCCGCGCTGGCCTTCTCCGCGGCCGCCTTCTCGGCAGCCGTCTGCTGCGCGGCCATCAGAGACCCGTGCCCGTCAGCTGCACGCCCGCGAGGGGCTCGGTCACCACGGGAACCGTGACCCGGCGTGCGCGGACCTTGTAGCCCTCCGCATCCTCGTCACGGATGGACTTGACCTCGACTCCGAAGTCGCCGGCCGACGCGTAGTTCGGTCCGCCGAGCTTCTCGTCGGCCATGCCACCGAGCTGGTCACGGTCGATGAGCAGCGGGTTCGCGCCCTGGAAGTTCGGCGTGGTCGCCCACGTCAGGCCCAGCGCGTCGACCGGCAGGTTGCCCTTGATCGCCGTCTCACCCGACTCGCGCGGCAGCGACTTGTCGTCGATCAGCATGCCGATGACCTTCGCGTACTGCGAGGGACGCAGCACGATCGTGTCCAGCTCCAGACCGAGGCCGAGCGCGGCGCGCTCCGCCTGGATCGTGAGCAGCGACTCGACCGCGGCCCCCGCCGTCGCCCACGCGGCCGAGTTGAACGTCGACGACACACGCGACGCGATGACCGCCATCGCCACCTGGTCGATGAACCGGATGACGGTGTTGGTGACCCGCAGGATGCCCCGATCGACGTACACGCGACCCTGACGAGCGATCTTCTCGTCGGAGATCATCGTGTCGAGACCCCACTTGTCGGTCTTCGCCGCGACGACCGTGCCGTCTTCGAGGACCACGAGCGGATACTCGCCGAGCGGGCTGACGGCCTCCGGGTTATCCGCCGCGAACACCGGCTCTCCGGTCGCGTAGAAGATCCCGCCGCCGGTCGCGTCGAAGCGCCCCTGGAGGAGCCAGTCCGCGATGAACTTCATCTTGGACAGGTCCGCGACGCGCTTGGCGATGACCTTGTTGTTCTGCAGCAGCGCATGCAGCTGCGCGGTGGTGAGCGTCCCCGTGGGGTGCTTCACCGGGTAGGTGTATCCCATGTCTTGGGGTCCTCTCAGATGAACAGGACGTCGATGACGTCGTTGTTGGCGGCGGCGGGCTCGAGTGCGAGACCGATGGGGTTGACGGTGGATCCGACGGTCTGGACCTTCCCGTCGGCGGCGGCCGAGACCTTCGCGCCGGCCGCGATGACACCGGCGGCGACGAGCTGCTGCACGCCGCCCGCGCGAGTGAACACCGTGACGCGTTCGCCCGCGACAGCGTCGAATCCGGCGACGCCAGCCACCGCGGCGGAGTCGGCGCCCGCGGGACCGACCGTCCGGACCCCCGTGACCGCGACGAGGCGACCACCGGTGACATCGGCGGAGGCGGTGAAAGTGACCGCCTGGCCAGGCTTGAACTTGGGCAGGTAGTCAGCCATCTCAGGCCTCCTCGGGAGTGTCGTCGCCCCACGCCATCGCGTAGAGCTGGTCGTCCGAGCTCGCCTCGGGCGGCTGGTAGCCGAGCTCGTCGGCCGGGAACGCGCCGCTCTTCGGGAGCGAGTTGAGCAGCGCAGTCGTGCTCTCCTCGTTGGCCTCGAGGAGGGTCGCGAAGTGCGCGCGCGAGTTCGGGGTGATCCGGCCGTCGCGCTCCGCCGCGTCGAGGATGCCGGCGCGGCGGTCCTCGGTCTGCTTCTTCAGGGCGGTCACACCCTGCGCGGCCTGCGCCTGCAGGGTCTCGAGGACCGTCTTGTCGATCACCGTGACGCCCTCGGGCAGACCGGTGATCGGGGTGGGGTCGGCCTGCTCCGCGAGCGCCTGGTCGAGAGCGGTCAGGACCGTCTCCTCCGAGGCTTCGGCATCGGTCACGCCGAGCCGATCGCGAACGCCAGCCAGGAAAGCGTCGCTCATCGCGAGCTCCTTTCGGTTGGGGTTACCCGGCTCGGACGAGCTCGGGGTCTTGGGGGCCGGCGCCACGGCGGCAGCGACCCGGTCGGGGAAGCGCGAGATCGGGATGACCATCGCGGCGTCCTCGACGTCGTCCTCGTCAATGGGCTGGTCGCCCACCGTGGCGGTCTCGCCCGCGTCGGGGATCGTGGCGACTCGATCGGCGAGGCCGAGGCCGACCGTTTCGGTCGCGGTGAGCCACGTCTCCGCGGCGAGCAGCGCGGCCCAGTCCTTGGCGCCAGCCTTCGCCTGGTAGATCTCGACGCACGAGCGCTCGACACCGTCGAGCATGTCCGCGTTCTTGCGGAGGTCGACCGCGTTGCCCCACGTGATCATCCACGGCGAGTGGATCATCATCTGCGTGCCCGGAGACATGACGGTCTCGTTGCAGCCGGCCGCGATGATCGAAGCCGCCGACGCCGCGAGGCCATCGACGACCGCTGTCACCTTCGCCTTGTGGGCGCGCAGCAGGTTCAGGATCGCGATGCCCTCGAAGACCTCACCGCCCGGCGAGTTGATCCGCAGATTGATCTGCGTCACCGAGTCGGGGAGCGAATCGAGCACGCCGGAGACATCCTTGGTCGAGATGCCCCAGTAACCGCCCCACGAATCGATCGGCCCGTACATCCGGATGGTCGCGATCGACCCGTCTCCGGACGGCGCCGGCGTCGTGACAGCGTTGAAGAACTCGCGCTTCGACGCCGGCGGCGGCACGCTCCCCCAGTACCGGGTGGTGCGGCGGTTGTCCTCGGTCATGCTTCCTCCTCAGGAGCAGCCGGCGCTTCCGCCGGGATGAGAGTGACTGCGACCCGCTCGGTACGGGTGTCCTTCGCGGGAAGCCGGTACCGCGAGCGGGTGGCCTCCTCGAGCACGGCATCCGGGATGACGACGCCTGCCTCGATCAGCCGCCCCAGGCCGTCCGGGGTGATCGCTTCGTCCTCGCCGATCACGGCAGCCACGATCCGCGGCGCGGGCTCGGACTCCCCCCAGTTCCAGTCGACGAGGTCCTCGACGACGTGCTGCTGCATCACGTCCGCGACCTGCAGCGACAGCGCGTTGAGCGAGCCGGTGAAGAAGTCCTCGAACGTGGCGCCGAGCGCGTAGGAGCCCTTCGAGCTGTCGCCGCCGAGGTTCAGGAAGTTGGCGAGCATGCTGCGCGCGATCTGCTCGTCGTAGTACCGAATGGGCTTGTCGGTGTCCGGCAGACGCCCGTCGACGCCCTTGAGCGTCAGGTTCGCCGAGTGCGGGATGGACGCGCCGGCGCCTTCTCCAGCACGGAACTCCTTCGCCACCTTCAGGCCGGCGTCACGCTCCGACTTCTGCCAGTTGTCGCGCTCGGTCGGGCTCTTCGCCACGGACTCCGGCATCTCGGCGCCCTCGTACACGGGCACGCCGAGGCCGTTTCGCTCGAGCGTGAGCGCCTGCGTGCGCAGCCCCCGGTCCTTCAGGAGCCACATCTTGTACGCCGTGCGCAGCAGCGACATCCCGAGCCAGTTCGCGCCCTCACGGTCGTTCACATACCCGACCAGACGCGTCACGGGGATCCGGATATCGGCGCCGGTGACGCCGTGCTGCTCGATCGCTTCCAGGCCGCCGTCGCGCGCGACGACGACGCGGGAGATCGACCGCGGCGGCCGCCACCCCAGCTTGCGGAGGTTGACCAGGCCTCCGTCGATGAAGCACACCTGCTCGAAGTACGAGTGCCCGTACACGAGCTGCAGCAGCGCGTGGCGAAGGTGCTCCTCGAACGAGAACCGCCCCCGCGTCCGCAGGGCGCGCACGCGCCCGTAGCCCTTGATGGGAAGGCCGAGGTTCCGGGCGATGTGCTCGACGACCGGCCCGCGCGCGCCGGCGGGGTCGATCATCCACGGCGTCCGCCGGATCGGTGTCGTCACCGCTCGCAGCACCGACGCGACCTGCGGGTCCTCACGGCGCATGCGGTCCCAGATCTCAAGCGCGAACGGCCACGCCAGCTCGGCGTTCGTCTCGTTCGACTCGTCGAGGAACGCACCCCAGCCAGGCAGCTGGTTCGACTGATATCCGCGCTCCACCGTCGCCGGGCGTGAACCCGGGACGACGGCGGAGGGCTGGAAGAGGCCCTGCTCGTTGAGCTGGAGCATGGGCGTGGCCTCCTCTGTCAGAACGCGACGTGCGCGATGTTCACTTCGTTCGGCGCGATGTCGTCCCTGCGCAGCGACTCCGCAGCGGGAGGCGGTGGCGGCGGTGCGTCCGGCTCGGGAGGTGTCAGCACCTCGAGCGCATACAGCGCCTCCGTCATCGCGACGAGGCCAGCGATGTCGACGGGCTGAGACTTGGTCCTCGACCACGCGAGGTTCTCGGCGTACTTCGTGACCACGCCACCCTCGACCGCCAGATCGACGTCGGGCTGCTCGATCACGACCAGCTGCCCATCGCGGACACGGTCACGCATGCGACCCGTCGCGATCGCGAACGTGCCTCCGTCGAGCTTGTGGACGGTGAAGCCACGCTTCTCCAGCTCGTCGATGAACTCGACCGCAGGGCATCCCTTCTCTTGAAGGGCGACCTCCCAGCATCCCGATTCGATCGCGAGCTGCTCCAGATAGTCCGGGACCCACATCATCCCCGCGCGGCGATGACGCACCGTCGCGAAGGGCCTTCCCGTCTCGGTGAGCACGCCCGCGGCGACCCACGACATCGAACGGTCCGCAGCCGTATCGACCGCCCACACGGTGCGCGCGCCGCGCGGGATCTCCACGCTCGGGATCGGCGTGTGACGGAGGCGCCAGTCCTTCGGGTTGATGAACGACTTCACAGCCGACGTCACCCACTGGCACAGCACCTCGGTGCGGTACGACGCCTCGAGCATGTCGCGGGCGTCCTGGAGGCACTGCTCGATCGTGATCTCGCCGTGCCCGATGCTCGGGTTCGCCTGCAGGATCGCGTCAATGTCGTCGAGCGCGCACCCGTCGGGCGCGGACCACTCGAACAGCGCCGACGTCGGCGCCTGCAGCTCACCGTTCGCGTACGCCTCGAGCTCGTCGATGCCGCGCGCCAGCCACGCCTCGATATCCGCGATCAGGTTCTCCCGCATCTTGCGGAGCACGACCGATCGGACGTCGCCGGCGTTGGAGATGCCCCACAGCTGCGAGTTGAAGATGGCCTTGGTGGTCTGCGCGACGGAGTCCCAGGCGTCCCAGGTCTGCTGCTCGCGCATCTCGTCCATCAGGACGCGCGCGGCAGTCTTCCCGCGGCCGCCCTTCCGGGACGCGGCGCGGACCTCGTAGTGCGCTCCGCTGCGGAGGTAGATCCCGGGCTGGCCGTTCTTGCGCTGGATCTTCGCGACGGCGCGCGCGAGGGACGGCACGCAGCCTTCCTCGTTGTCCTTGTCGCACCAGCGGCCGGTGAGGTTCCAGACGTCCTGCGCGGTGTCGAGGTTCTGCGCGGTGCCGAGCACCTTGAATCGGAACGGAGGGAGCCGCTCCTCGAACCGGTCGGAGTCGACGAACAGCCACCACGCGGCGAGCACTGCGGCGAGCAGCGACTTCCCGTTCTGGCGCGCGACGAGCACAATCACCCGACGGAATCGGAAGGTGCCGTCGGGGTTCAGCTCCAGTGCGTGGATCAGCAGCCACTTCTGCCACGGATACAGGTCGATCCCGAGGAACAGCAGCGCGAACTCGATGACCTCGAATCCAAGGGACGTCTCCGGCGTGAGCTCGCGCAGCGGCCGCGTCCACAGCCGTGGCATCTCCGAGCCGAAGAGCCCCTCGAAGTCAGCCGGCGCCTCCGCGGTGGCGGTTCTTGAAGTCGGTGAGGTCAACGGGACCGCCCTTCTCCGGGACCGCGGCCGACGTGGGGTCGGGCGCCGGCATCGACGCCTGCAGCGCCGCGCGCGCCGCGGGCGTTGCCCCGAGCTCGCGCAGCCCGTTCCACATGTGCGGGAGCAGGTACATCGCCTTCGTCGCCTCCAGCGAGGTGCCATTCGCGACGGCATGATCGATCTGCCGCGCCACCTGGCGCAGCGAAGCGATCAGCGCACCATCGGCGGCCTGCGTGGTCAGCTCGTTGAGCGTGGCCTCGAGGGCATCCGTGATCGCGTCCTTCACGCGGGTCGGCTCGCCGAGCATCCTCTGCCGGGCTTCCTGGATGCGGAGCACCCGGTCGACCGCCGCGACTTCGCCGCGCAGCGCCTTCGCCCACACCGCACGGTGCAGCGCGTCGAGCCGCTCGAGCTCCAGGATGCGCGCGGGAGTCTGATCGAGCGCCACCGAAGACGCGGCGATCGCGGCCTGCACAGCGGTTGTCGCGTCTTCGACAGAGCAGTCGAGCTGCTCGGCGATCATCTCGTACGGTGCAGCCGCGAGGAACAGCTTCAGCGCGCGCCGCGGATCAACCTCAGACACGCGCCGGCTCCATGAAGTCGACCTCCACACCACCACGGACAGGGATGACGCCGGAGTGCTCCTGCCAGCGTCGGCAAATGACGTCCGCGTACTGCGGACTGAGCTCGACGAGCAGCGCGCGACGCCCGAGACGGTGCGCTGCGATCAGCGTCGATCCGGATCCGGCGAACCCATCCATCACCCACCCGCCCGGCGGGCACGAGTTGACGAGCATCCGCTCGACGAGCTCGACGGGCTTCATCGTCGGGTGCACAGACGATCGGGTCGGCCGCTTCACGTCGAACACGGTCGACGAGCGGTTGTCGCCGTACCAGCGAGGGCCCCCGCGACCGAGGCGCCCTTCCCCGCCCGGCAGGAAGCCATACGCGAGCGGTTCGTAGTCGCGCTCGAGCTCACCCTCGGCGATCGGCTCGGACTGGTAGTGATAGTCGGCACGCGACAGCACGAACCGGTCCTTCACCCACATCAGCGTCTGCCGGTAGCGGATGCCGAGGCGCTCCATCGCGGCCTGCAGCGGGAGGCGCAGCACGTCGGAGTGGGCGACGTAGAACGGCGCCCCCGGGCGGCACAGCTCGGCCGCCACCTCAAGGAACGCGATCGCCACGGCGACCGCCTCGTCGGCACCGTCGTTCGCGATCGTGAGCCCGGTGCCGCCGACGTAGGACACACCGTAGGGCGGGTCGGTCCACACGCACGAGATCTCGGCGCCCGACGCTGCAGCGCGAACGGCGTCGAGGTCCCCCGACGACCCGACGAGCAGCCTGCTCGGGCCGAGCTCCCACACGTCACCGACTCGCGAGATCGTCTCGCTCTCGTCGGGAAGGTCCGGCACGTCATCGGGGTCCGTCAACGACACCGGCGTCGACAGCTCGGCGAGCAGCTCCGCAAGGTCCGAGTCGGAGTAGCCCGTGCCGTCGAGGTCGCCCGCCGCGACCATCGCCGCAGCGAGGTCCTCGTCGTCGTACACGCCGAGATCCGCCAGACGATTGTCGGCGAGCACGATCCGATGCGCCGCCTCGTCGTCGACGTCGACGGTCGTGGCCTGCACCGACGCCCACCCGAGCGAGCACGCCGCGAGGAACGTGTGATTCCCCGCCAAGATCTCGTTCCGGCGCCCCGTGAGCGACCCCACGTTGACGACCAGCGGCCGATACTGCCCCTGACGCTCCAGCGACGCCGCGATCGCACGAACATCGCCCCGACGAGGGTTCCTGTGGAACAGCACGAGGTCATCAACCGCGAAATCCGTCACCACCAACCGCTCAGACGCCGAATCGACCACCGTCAGCCTCCAATCAGCGCCAGAACGCGCCCGAGCGCGCGAAGGGGGGTCACATCCGCCCCGGGGAGAGAGGACTCGACCACGCGGGAGTGGTCCGTCGATGGTGCCCTCGGTGGATTTTCTGGGGTCAGGCTCGGATGAGCTCGCCGTCGCGGCTGGTGGCGAGGCAGGGTGTGAGCTCGGTGGTGAGGTCGGGGGTGGGTTCGACTCCGGTGTCGAGGTCGATGGTGTCGAGGGTGAGGCCGCGGGCTCCGTGGGAGCGTGGGGTGGTGAAGTGGACGCTGCCGCCGTTGTGGTGGTCGATGCGTTCGGCTCCGTTGGTGCGGCGGATGCGCTTGGCGTTGTGGGTGAGGCGTGCGATGTCTTCGAAGGCGTGGTGTGCTTCGCGGCGGTTGTGGGTGACGACGAGGATGCGGCGTCCGTCGCGTGCGTCGTTGGCGATGCCGGCGGCGGCGTAGCGGTTCATGGGTCTCCTTGGTGTGCAGGCGGGGCGGTGTCGGGTTACCACCAGGCGGGCATCTCTTCGCCGAGGCCGGGTGATGGTGCGCCGGCGCCTCGCTGCTGGTTGCAGGCCTTGTGTGAGTGCTCGAAGTTGTCGGGGTCTTCTTGGAGCTCGGGGTGGGTGCTGACCGGCTTGCGGTGGTCGAGGTGGTGGGATTCGGGTGTGGTGCCCTGGTCGGCGTCGTAGTCGATGCGGCCCTTGCAGATCCAGCAGACCGATAGGTGGCGGGTGGTGGGGTCGGCGTCGAGGCGTCGGCCTTCGTCGAAGAAGTCGTCGCGGAGCTGGTGCATGCGGCGGGTGTTGGTGCGGGCGCCGGCCATGCGTCCTCCGTTCTGGTGGGCTGGCATCCCGGCCGGGCGGAGCAGGCACGCGACCCCCGACAAGTGGTCGTGCGTGCTCGGGGCTCAACGCCCGGCCGGGATGGTTTCAGCTCAGCGGTAGTTCGTCGCCGAGGTGGGTGACGGCGAGACAGTCGGTCACGATCAGCACGATCGCTGATCGGGGTTCGCCGCGGACGTCGTACTCGAGGATGTCGCCGACCCGGATGCCGGGGTCGCCGAGGTGGAGTGTGCGTGGCGACGTCGCCGCGATGCCGTCGATCGCGGTGCGGGCGTCGTCGATGAGGCGTGCAGCGTCGTGGGCGCGCCACCCGGTGACGAGCGTGAGGACGTCGATCATCTGGATCAGTCCGGCGCGGTCGCGGTTCTCGTGCAGCTGGTCGATGTTGCGCCGGTTGGTGGCGTAGTAGGTCGAGTGTCTGGGCTCGTGGGTATCGTCCACGGCAGCCCTCCTATCGAGTCGCGTCGATGGTGGGTCAGGCCCCGGGTGAGCGTTGGCGCGCTCATTCGGGGCCGTTGTGGTGGCGGCCCGTGATCGGGTGCCGGTAGCGTGCGGGCATGGGGAAGAACAAGAAGGATCCGTACCTCGTGGTCACGAAGAACTTCGTCGTCTCCGACCGGCCGGGCCGGAAGTACATGGAGAAGATGCTCAACGACGGGTACGAGGTCGTGACGCAGACGAAGACCGCGCTCTCGCGGGCGACGACGGTGACGTTCCGGAAGGCGAACCCGGACTACGTCGAGAAGGGCTGATCGGTGTCGCTGCCGGCCGACGGCGCTCCGGGATGAGGTGAAGCGCTCGTCGGCCGGCCGGCGAGAGGTCTCCCGCTCCCCGCGACACCTTGCCGACTCTGACGTTAGGGGCGGAAACCACTACCCCGTCAAACCCCGTGCAGATTCGGGCGTGTCGCGTCCCGTGCGGCCGCCTGAGCGGCTAGGAGCCTACGGAGCCGGTACTGGTGTGCGGGGTCGTTTTGGAGCCGCTGACGCCAGAACGCGAGGAGCACGTTCTCGTCGACGACGCGGACGCGTTGCCCGTCACGGGTTTCCCACTGCATCGGCATGCCGTCCTGCCGCCAGTACCGGATCGCGCGGCGGGAGCGGCCGACACGCTTCGCGGCTTCGCGGTAGGTAAGCATCGGCATGCGCTAGTGGTCCTCCCAGCCGCCGTGGTCGACGTGCTCGTCGGGATGCGGGTCGTCGCGGAGTCGACGGTTGCGTTCCACGATCCGGGCGAGCGCCGCGTCCTGGCGTTCGACCATCTCCGGGGTAAGGGCCTCGGCGGCTCCCGCCTTGAACCGTTCGGCAAGCCAGGCAAGGTAGTCGATCGCGTCGGGGTCGGTCTCGTCGAAGTCGTTCGTGACGGTGAAGGTGACCCCGTTGACGACGACGCACCTCACGACGGATCACCCGACCGGTGAGTTATGAGCGCGCCGTCAGCGACGGCGACTGCAACTGGATCGAGGGAGCGCCCAACGACACACAGATACTCGCCGCACTCGCACCGCGCCCAGCCGCTGTCGTTCCACCAGAAGCCGTGCATCACTCCGAACCTCCCGAACTGTTAGCCGAGCCCGTTGCGCTTGCATTCGGGCTGGCGGATTGAAGGTCTGACGACGGATCGGCCGAACCGGTCGGGCACGTCGGGGTGTGAGTGCACGTCTCGTCCTCGCCGGGAGCGAGCGGAGGGCAGAACGACGGATCAGCCGATTCCTGATCACGTTCGATGCGGTCGGATGCGGCCTGCATCTGGTCCATGGCTTCCCGGCGCTGACGTGGTGTCAGACCAAGCGCCTGAGCCGTCGCGAGCATGAAGTCCCCGGCGGTCGGATCGCTCACGACGTCCGAACGGCAGGCCTCGTCGTACGCCGAGTTCATCCGCCCCGCCTCGCGCACCACGGCCATGGTCTCGGCGTCGAAGTATCGCGGGCTCGCCTCGCCGACGACGACACCGCACAGGTAGCAGTGCCCGCACTCGTTCATGCCACGGCCGTGCTTGCACACGTATTCCGGGTCGATCTCCGCCAGCGCGACAGGGAACCGGGCGTGCTCCAAGCTCACGACCATGCCGACGCGGCCCTTCTTGGCCTTCGGCATCCACATGCGCTGGGGCCACCCGAGATGCGTATCCACGAGGCACAGCGCGTCGCCGTCCGCGTCGATCACCCACTCGCCAGGTGTGAGTCGGTCAAGCCCGGCGACATCCTCGATCACGTTCTCATCGCTCATGACTTCTCCCGTTCTGTTGGTTCTGTCATGGTCATGCGCATCCATTCAGGTGAGCCCGCGCATGGCTCGGCGACGATCTCGGGCTCACACGTCGGGCACGCGAGACATGCCCCGCAGCACCCGTGCGGGCTTCCGCTCGGCGGGAAACGATGCGCGCTCATGACGGATCACCCGAACGGCGCCCCGCGTCCCACCCTGCGCAGAAGAGCCGGAAGTCGCGACCGTGCTTCTCCGGGTCGGGATCAGAGCCGTACGCCTTGCGATAGTCGGACCAGTCGCAGGCCCGGATGAGGCGCTCGTCCTCGGTCAGTGGCTGATCCTCGACGGCAAGCTTCTGGTGTGCGTCGCTCATCGCCCTTGCTCCTGACTGATCACGGGGCGCGCGTCGCCGATACGCAGCCACACACGCTCATCGCTGGCCCGGAGGGTCGCAACCTCGATGAAGTGCAGCCCCGTGTCGTGCTTCGGGCGCGCGAGTCGGCCCACGAACACGCGTCGAGGCATCTCGCACGTCCCCCACCCACAGGACCGTCCGCGAAGCGCCACGGCGACGTTGAATGTCCCCCACAGTCGCGTCCTGGTGCGGAGTGAGAGGGCGAGGGCTGGGTGCTCATGGGTGCATGGTGCGTGCTTCATCGTTCCTGCTCCTGTCCGGTTGGTTCATGATCGGTCGGGCGGGCGTCGGTCACGATCCCCATCCGCACACCGAGCGCGATCGCCCGGAGCTGCTCCGCTGTGACCTGCGTTGCCGCTAGCTCCAGGAGCGCGGTGAGGCGAGCATGGTCGCAGCGCGCGACCAGTCCAGCCAGTGACTCGATGGTCTGGGGATTCGGTGCGACAGCAAGCAAGCGAGCGACCGCCGTCTCGCGATTGGTCGCGTGGCCCACGAACAGCGCCCGGAGCGTCTCCGCGTCGTCGTAGTCGATCTCCGCCCCAGCCTGCTGCCCCAGGGGCTTGACGATGTCGTTCATGCTGCTTCTCCTTCGCTGTAGACCTGTCCGCAGACCTTGCACACCTTGCTCAGCTGCGCTGTTCCCCCGGGCCCGTCGACCCAGTCGACGAGCACGCCCTCCTGCGCGCACACCACGCACAGCTCTGGCCGCGCCCGGCGCACTGTGCCCGCGTCGACCCGGGCCCGCGCCCGCCTGATGAGCCGGAAGAGCGCTTCCTCGAGCTCGTCGAGGTCTGGCCAGGCGAGGATGTGCGGCGCGATCGCCGCGAGCCATTCGTTCGCTGCGTACGCCCAATCGCGGGCGAGCTGGACATCGTCGGGCAGCACAGGCGGGAGGATCGGACCTTCCATTCCGAGATGGCTGCTCGCCTTCGCGATGTATGCGCGGGTCGCGTCCCACACCGCGCGCGCGTTGCGCGATTCGGGCCCGTCGACGAGAGGCATGTTGTCGACGTAGCCGCCGCCGGTGAGCCGCTCCTGGATCGGCGCGGCGCGGACCCCGCGGGCGGCGACGACGATTGTCCCTGTCGCCTCGACGAGGTTGGGGAGCTGGTCGACATGCCAGAGGAACCGCTGCATCCACGAGCGGTAGCCGGCGTCGGGGTCGATCGCGTCGAGAGGAATCGTCACGCGATCGCCTCCAGCACCCGGATCTCGGTCTCGGCGTCGAGCCTGCGGAGGCCCTGGCCACCCGTGAACGGGATCGGCGTGGGGAGCGCCCGAACGTCCGAGAACACGAGATGCCAGGACTCCGGGTCGGACCAGGGCGTGCACCAGCCCGCGTCGTTCTCGCACGTGTCCGCGTGGTGCACGTCGACGAGCTCCGCGACGCCCGCGATCATCCCGAACACGAGGGGGAGTGACCGCACCGATGTCAGCTCGAAGATCGTCGAGAACCCGACGTGGTCGTGCGGGCCCTTGCTGGCGTGCAGCGCGACCGGGCCGCGGTAGGAGCCGGCGATGTTGCGGCTGCGGTTCTCGACCGGCTTCACGCCGGCGACGAGCGCCCAGAGCCAGGGCTGGCGGATGGTCAGGATCCTCATCGGGTTCCCCTCTCGTACGGTCCCGGGGTCGGGAAGATGCGGCGGAGCATCGGGCGCACCCACCGGAAGGACGCGTCCGACGTCGACAGGAACGGGCCGGCGGGGATGCGGTCGGAGGGTCGGGTCACCTTCACGTCGTCGGCGCGCTCGCCCGTGATGCCGGCGACGGCTCCATAGGCGGTGCGTCGGTGCCACCGCTGCACGCCCTCACCGAGCGCGATCGCGGCCTCCATGAGGCCCTTGTCGACGACGATCGGCAGGTGCAGCTCGAACGACAGCGGTTCGACGCCGAAGTGCTCGAGCAGCCGGCGGCGGGTGTCGACCATCGACGCGACGTACCCGGACGCGGCACCCCTGTCGTGGAACTCGGTGAGCACGTCGACGACGAGGCCGCGGTTCAGAGCCGGCACGGCGGGAATCGGCTCGGTGACGTAGAAGTCGTCGTTGAACAGGATGAACGGGTCGGAGATCTCCGGGTCTGCGCACGCGGCGAGCAGATGCCCCGCGACGGTGTCCGACTTCTGCGTGGCGCGCGGCTGCGGGAACACTCTCACGGCGGAGCGGTCGACCCACGACGGAGCGGCGCCGACGATGTGCACCTGACGGTGGGGGACGTTGATGAGGGAGCGCAGCGCGAACCGCAGTTCCTCGTTCGGGCCCGGCCGGACCGGGATGACGATGTCGATCACGCCGCACCCCGCTCGCGGAGCTCGCTCTGATCGAACGCCTCGAGCCCGAGCTCCTCGCGGATGCGAAGCACGGTGCGGTCTGCGCAGTGGATGGTCTCGGCGATGCGCCCGTCGGACCAACGGGAAGCGTGCAGCCGCCGAACGCACTCGCGTCTCTCGGCCGGGGTGAGACGAACGCGGTCGCCTGAGATCGCGAGCTCGACGGCCATCTCATCGACATCGACGCCTTCCTCGTCGGTCTCTTCGACGGCAACGGGCGGCTCGATGTCGTTATCGATGTCGTCCCAGGCGAGAGGCGGAAGCCAGCGGCGCTGGGTCGCGTAGGCGATCGTCCGGGAGTACGCGATCTTGTCACGCCACTCCTCGTTCGGGGGAAGCTGGTCCCAGAGCTCGTCGAAGAGCTGCGCGACGCGACGGTGGAGGTCCGCGGTGACGTGGTCCCGATTCATCATCAGACCGAAGTTCCCGCGCCCCTGGCCGAGACGATCGGAAAGCTTCGACTGCGACCATCCGCGCGCGACGAGCGCCTGCAGGCGGCGGTGAGCTCCGCGGGCCGGGATCCTGGCACCCCCAGCGAGCAGCGAGATGTCGGGCTTGACCGCGAGGATCGCCTCGGCCGTCTCGCGCTTGATGCGCTTCTGCATCTCGCCCTTCCGCGGGCCGGGATCCTGGCGCCCCCAGATCACGTTCCGGACGGGAGTGATACCGAGGCCGGCGATCGCGGCGACACGCTTGTAGCCGAGACCGAACTCGCCGAGCATGATCAGGTGCTCGCGGACGGGATCCGCGTCGACGAGGCCTGTGTCATATCGGCCGTACGCCTTCAGCTGCAGGCGCCGGTAGTTCCGGCGTGTCTCCGAGCTCACGCAGTCATCGCAGCGGCACTGATGATGCACGTAGCACGTGCCGACCTCTCCATGTCGGTGATCCGGCGGGCAGATCTTCGGGTCCTTCACGCGTGGCGGGAGCTTCGCGTGCTGGTCGAGAGTGCCCGCGACCATCGCGGCTTGGTAATGCTTTCGGCACAGTCGGCGGGCGACGGTCGTGCCGGTGCAGCCGTTCTCGGTGCAGGTCCGGGGCTTGCCGGTCATCGGGTCTCTCCTCTCGTGCAGTGCTTCTCGGGCCCATGCGCCCGGCGCATCTCGTCGACGGCGGCCTTGACGACCTGGGGGCGGCTGCAGACGTCCTGTCCGCAGGTGCGGCAGGTGGCCTGCCACTTCGTCGCGCCGTTCACGACGACGGGCCGGATCGGTGGGAATGAGAGCGGCATCAGCCCACCGCCTCGTCGGCGGCGCGCGCGGCCCGGCAGTCGGCGCACGTGACCGCGACCCACGACGTCGCCCGCGTCGCCTTCGAACGGCCGCAGTACGACCGGCCGAGAGTTCTTCCCGCGGCGGTGCCCGGGGCGCACACCCGGTCCTTCGCGGACGTCGACACCAGCGGCGCCGCGTGCGCCTGACGCTCCTGGCGGATCGGCCCGGCGCTCACAGCCGCACCACGCGAACCAGGTTGGCGAGGTCGCAGTAACGCCAGAGATCGGCGCCGCAGTGGGCACACGTGAGGTTGAACCTCACCGATGCCACGGCGACCTGGGCGCACCACCGCTGGAAGCACGGCTTGCAGAGCAGAGCATCCTCGTTGCAGCAGCGCATCTCGATCCGCAGCTCCGCGGTGGCAGCGCAGACCACGCAGGGCGGGACTTCCTCGAGACGGCTCTCAATCTCCGCGATCACGTCGTCATCGAAGATCGGCGAGTCCAATGGAGTGAGCACGGGAACTGTCATCGCGCTACCTCCTGCCGCTGCGCCGCCCGCCACGCGTCGACGACGTGATCGATCTCCGAGGGCACGAACCCCGGCACGGCGAGCTCGCCGAACTCTGTGATCGGCGCGGACCGGTACCCGAGGCCGACGAAGTGCGCGAGGTCCTTCGCGTTGCGCGGGTCGGTGAGGTCACGCTCCTCGAAGGGCACATCGGCGGCCTGCAGGCGGAACTTCACCATCCGGCACTGCTGGCAAGAAGGCTTCGTCCAGACGACGATCTGCGCACTCACAGCAGGCCCTCCGCCCGCAGCTTCGCCTCAGCGAGCGACACCCGCTGGAACGTCGCCGCATCGCCGCCGAAGTCCGGATGCGTGTCGCGCTGCGCACGACGCAAAGCGCGCGCCGGCGCACTGAGGATGACCTTCATCTCGGCGACACCCAAGCCGATGAACGCCCCGAGGAACGCGAGCGCTTCGTCGGCAGTCGCGAATCCCTCCGGCGCTGCGGTCGCTTCCAGAGCGAGGAACCCGCGGTACTGCTCACCCCGCTTCGTGACGCCGTAGCGGTCGACCTTGCGCAGCGCCTCGAGGGCGAGCGTGATCGCGCGGACGTTGTCCTGCCAGCGGGTGAAGGTGTCGCACGGGTACGAGAGGTGCCCGACCGACGAGTCGAAGCTGAGGATCACGCCCGGGTGCTCCTGTTTCGCGTTCGCGCGCGGCTTGCCATCGCGGCGGAAGTCGTCGGGCCGGACCGCGACGAGCAGCTCCCCGTTCCGCGCGTTCAGGTGTCGCATCTCGCGGGACAGCTCGGCGAGTGTCGCGGACCATGACGCCGAGAAGTTCGACGGCGTGCGCCGCGGCGTGAGCGCACCGGGCCACTCCCGAATCGGCGCGACGGTGAGGTTCGAGGGCCAGTCGCTCATGACCGACCCCGATGCCCGGGCGCGGCGCACTGGCAGTCGACCTCGTCGATGTCGTCGCCACGCTCGACGTGCGCCGAACCGATGCACGCACCGTGCTTCCCCTCCGCGCAGTCCCGGCAGATCACCGCGACACGGTCGAACCCGTGCACGACGACGGGACGCTGCGCCTCGTCCTCCGAGAACGCAGTCACCGCGTCACCCTGCGCCGTGAGCAGCTCGTCAACGAGGTCCTGCGTCTGCGACCAGGAGAGCGACACCGTCGCGAGCTCACCGCTCAGCGAGTCGCGCACGGTCAGCTCGACCTGGTACGCGTCGGAGACCTCGACGGTCGCGAGGGTGATCGTCTGCTGCTGCTCAATCGCCACGGGACACCTCCCGGATGCCAAGCGCCGCCGCAACGTCGTCACGGACCCGCATGTTGCTCTCGGGGGTCTCTCCGTACGACAGCAGAGTCCCGAACCCGCCGGCCTCCCCCGCATAGTTGCCGAACTCGCGACGGGCAAACTCAGCGAGTGCGATCAGATTGGCAATGCGCTGCTGCTCCACGAGCGCCAGAGTCGCGTGCACCTGAGCGGCGATCATCGACAGGATGCCGCCGGCATCGTCGCCGTAGTCCCCGTAGGACAGGGTCTGCTCCATCGTCTTCCGCGATTCGCGGGTGTGGTCGACACGGTCAGCCACGATCCGTCCTCTCCCAGATCTCGATCCCTTCACGGGCCACGCGACGCAGCTCGTTCCGAACCTGTGCGCGCGCCTTCGTCGACTCGGAAGGTGACGCCTCCCCCTTCGCGTCGTGCTCGAGCGCCGCCGCTCCCAGCGCGAGCGCCGCCAGCGCGTTCGCTGTCCGCAGCTCCCTCACGACGTCATCGACCGCGTCGACCAGCCGTCGCCCCTTCGTTGCCTGTGCCATGCCCTCATCCCTCTCTCAGTAGCCAGCCAGTGGTTCCCACGGCCAGATCTGTCCGCGCGTGAACTTCGCAGGGAACGGGCGCGCGTCCCGGTCCCCCCGCCAACGGATCAGCGAGTACTTCGAGAACCCGCCGAACGACGACTTCTCCTGGTCCTTCTGCAGCCCGAGACCGAACTCCGGCCACCCGAGCAGCGCCGACGATCCGCGGGGCCGCAGATTGCGGACACCGTTGCGGGCGGTCTCGTGGCCGGCGTGGGCCTCGATGAGCATCGCGACCCCGCGCTCCCGGATCGTGTCGAGCGCGGCGAGCACCGGCGACGCGTCCTCCTCGTCCTTCATCGCCGGGGCCAGCCGGTACATCGGTCCGATGACGACCAGGTCGGGCTGCACCTCGTCGATGCGCCGGTGGATGTCGCCGAGGACCTGCGCCTGCGTGATGTCCGACTTCGGGAGGAACTCGACGGCCACGTGGTCGCGGGGGTCGCGGGGGCCGCGGATCGCAGCCTGGTCAGCCATGCGCCGGATCGCGCGGCGCCACTGCCGCTCGGAGTTCTCCACGTCGACGACGAGCGCCCGGATCGGCTCGATGACCCCGAACGTGAACGGGTGGATGCCCGCTGCGGGCAGCACGGCGAGCTGCCGGAGCATGACCGACTTGCCCACACCCTCGCCGGCGGTGAGCATCAGGCGGTCCCGACGCTCGACGACATCGGGGATCACCCAGTCGTAGGTGTCTTCCTCCTCCGGCACGGCAAGGATCTCCCGAAGCGTGCGCGCCGGCGTCGACGAGACCGTGTCGCGATCGCGGATCTCGGCGAGCGCGGTGAGCGCGTTCGAGAGCGCCACCGCGGGCTCGGCCGTCCCGACGAGTCCCTGCCCGACCCGCTCCAGCGACCGCGCCAGCGCGCGCTCTCGGACCGCCCGGGCGTAGTAGCCGACGTTCGCCGTCGACGGAACCTCCGAGGACCACGCGGACAGCTGGGAGAGGTCCACACCGCGCACGTCCCACCCGGCCAGGTGGTCGAACACGGACAGGTAGTCGATCGCCTCCTTCGCGACGACCATCCCGCAGATACCGCGGTAGATGCTCCCGAGGCGGAGGTCCTCGAAGTCCCCCGGGACGAGCACGACCTGCACATCGCGGAGCACTCGGGGGTCGGCCATGATCGCGCCGAGCACGTACCGCTCCGCGAGCTGCGCGGGCGAGACGGGCGCGGGACTCCCCTGGTCGGCGTACGCGTCGTCGTAGTCGCTCATGACACCGGCCCCCAAACCCCGTGCGGGAGGCGTCGGCGTTCGACACGCGAACCCCAATCCCCCTCGCCAGCACGGCACCCGAAACGCTCCATGCACCAGGCGTCAGCGGCCCGGCGATCGCCAATCTGCTCGCGCGTCGATCCTGAGTTCCACGCGTACTCCCACGGGTGAGCACCGTCGCGGTGCGCGTCGGCATCGGCCATGGCCTCCGACCTGGTGAACCGCTCCGGCGCCTCCCACTCGCACAAGGGCTCCCAGCACGTCGTGCCGTAGGTCTCGATCTCGTCCAGCAGCGTGCTCACGACACCGCTCCGCACATGCACGCACCCGACACCGACACCTGCGTGAAGCACACCGGGCATGTCTGGCGCTCAGCAGGGCAGCGCGTGTGCTCCCACCCGCCGTCGAGCGTCGGCGAGATCTTCTGCCCAGGCCGGATGCCGAACGCGCAGGCATCGCACTCGCCTGCCCGCTGAGCCTCGATCACGACCGTCATGACGTCACCGCCCGTCGCGTCGCGGCGAGCCGCTGATGCGCAGCGAGCGCCGGCTCGTCGACGTCGAGGACGTTCCCGAACTCGTCTTCGCGCGCACCGAGCCCGGCGAGCAGGATCCGTTCCACGCCCTGCCGCACGTGCGCCGGCACGAGGTACGCGGTCGACTCCCGGAAGTGAAGCTGCACCGCCTCCACCGCGGCCGCGTAGTCGAGATCCCCGACGAGCACATGCCACGCGAGGACCGTCGCTTCCTCGAACCGCCGATTGTCGATGATCTGGATGCGGACCAGGAGGTCCGTGGTCTCCCTGATGTTCACGCGCCGATCCCCCGCTGCGCGTCGTACTCCGCCTGCAGACGATCCCCCATCGCCATGCCCGCGCGGAGCCGGTCGTTGGGACCCATGCGCGCACTGCCAGGAGCCTCCGGCAGCGGGTCGTTCCACCGCTCACCGTTCAGCCACGTCGCCGCGTAGGGAACGAACTGCCGCTCCGGGAGGAACGGGGACGCCGCGTACGCGGATGCAGCCTGCAGCACGACCTCCGGGGCGACCTTCTTGACCGCGCGACCCCATGCGGCGAGCGCCGTCCGCTTCGAGTCCTTGCGCGGCCACACCGCCCAAAAGTCCTCGAACGAGACCGCTGCGATGAGCATGATCTCTTCCTGATGGTCTTCTTCAGGATGGTCTTCTGATGAGATGTTCTTCTTTGTGGCGGATTCACCGTCCACGGCAAATCCGGCCACGGCTGAACCGCGGTCGGCAAACCCGGCCACGGTGGGCGGGTCGCACAGCTCGTACTCGATCTCGCCGAACTTGCCCGCCGCCGCCCGCGACTGCGACCTCTTGACGTACCCGTACTCGAGCAGCTCGTCGATCGCCGACCGGATCGCGTCGCGACCCTCCGGGCCCGCACCGGCGAGCGACCTGGTGGTGATGTGCCAGCCGATGCGGTGCGACATGACCTCGACCAGCAGGCCCCGTGCGCGCCGAGACAGCCGCGCGTCGCGCGCCCACTCGTTCGGCACGGCGGTGAAGTGCTCGTCGATCGACAGCCGCCCTCGTGTGATGCCCATCAGCTCGGCATTCCTTCCTCTACCTCGACGGCGCGGCCGCTCTCTGTGAGCAGCCACCACGTCTTGTCCAGTCGCCGCACCCGCACAGCGGTGGGCGCGAAAGTCTCGGTGGTCGCGTTCGTGGGGATCAGGAGCCCCACCCGCAGCGCGACCTCGCGGTTTCGTTCGATCCGGCCGTGGCACCCGGTGGTGCCCGACCCGCACAGGACGAGGCAGTTCGCGATCGACCCAATGCGGGGGTCCGAGGTGCCGCCGGCTCCCCGCGGCTTCCGGTGGTGCGCGGACCACTCCACGCCGCGGCCCTCCCAGCGCAGTCCCCGCCTGCAGAGGAAGCACGCCTCGCGCTCGCGCTCGAAGAACGCCTTCCGGACGATCGCCGGGGTGAAGTCACCGACGCCCATCACGAGCCCTCCGCTCTCGCGTCGATGATCTGGACCCACTTCGCGGCGACGGCCGCCACCTGGATCAGCTCCTCGCGAAGGCGCGCGTCGTCGCTCTCGGCGAGGGCTTCGAACACCTCCTCGAGCAGCACCCAGGACATACGCGAGGCGCCGAACGGTGCAGCAGCGTCGACGATCGCCTGGATCTCGTCGCGGAGCTCGAGGAAGGTGTCCCCGCCGGGGAACGTCACACCCGGCCCGGTGCCGTTCGGGACCTCGTGCGGCTCGCCCCACTTCTCGTCCTGTCGAGCGCGTTCGCCGACGATCTCCGCGACGATGCTCAGCACACGCGACCGGCCACTCATCACAGCCCCCTCGCGGCGTCGCGGAAGAGGATCTCCACCTGACGCCCCATCGACTGCACGGTCGACTTCCGCTCCGCGACGAGGTCAGCGATGTGACGCGCGTACTCCTCCGCGATCGCTGCCTCGTCGTACTCGGCCTGCTCGTCGACGACGTCCAGATCGACGGCCGCGGTCTGGTCCGTGCCCTTCAGGGTGCGGTGGCGGCCGCGAGATCTGGCGCGAGCATGCTTCAGTGCCCGCGACCGCACCCGCCGCAGCGCGCCCGCGTTCTTCACGACCACGACCATCTGCCCCGCCATGTGCGACACCAGGTCGAGTTCACGAATCACCCAGTCCGGCCCGCGCACCTGACCGTCGTCGGCGAGCTGCGCCGGCGTCACCGACAAGCGAGCGTGCTCCGACCAGGCATCGATCGACTGCACAGTCACGAGATCACCGTTCGGCCAGACGATCTCCGTCTCGTCGAGAACATCGAGGTCGCTCATCGCTCCCTCCACACCGAGACCGGCTCGCCCGGGTCCCGCTCGACGACGACGGGCGCTCCGCCTGCAGTCACGGTCGCGATGTAGATCTGCCGGTTCGCGCCGCGGGTCACGCGAGTGACGAGGGGACGCTCACCCGCCACGGCGTCCAGGCGATCGCCCGCCTGGACAGCCGCTGCGGGCGTGCGAGTCAGGACCGCGGTCACCGCGGCTCCTCCGCCTCGAGCTCGGCGAGCTCCTCAGGTGTTAGCTGCAGCGGGTCATCGTTCTCGGGCTCGATGGGCGCCGGTTCCTCCAGCGCGGGTGCTTCACCGGGGTACTGGGCGCCTGGGCGCGGCTTGCGCGCAGCGGTCCGCGTCGCCCGCGGCTTGGCTTCGGAAGCGGGCTGCGGATCCGGCACCACGCCGTCCTCGAGCTCCTCGATCGAGTACGCCATGCCGAGTAGCGCGTCGGCTGCGATCAGCCGGCCGACCTCGGTCGTCGCGCGAGCGACGAGCATCGCCTCGGGCTGGTTCTGCCAGTTCGTCTTCCCCGTGAGCTTCAACCGGCGCGCGCGGTCCATGTCCCACATCGACGTCTCGACCTTGTCGGAGCCGCGACGCCGGCCCTTCACGATCGCGCGCTGCTGGTTCGACTCCTCGACCCACATCTCGTGCCCCCGTGCCTGCACGAGAGCGCGGATCGTGATCGCGCGGAACGCGGGCGTTCCCTGGATGACGTCCATCGAGCGCAGGGACGCGAGCGGATCCAGGCCGAGGCCTTGACCGGTGACGATCGCCGCCGCGGCCTCGGTCGCCTTGCCCGAGTAGGACTGAGGGACGAACGATGTCGACACGAGCATCTGCGCGGCTTGGTAGGCGAGCTGAAGGTCGCGCACGAAGCGGAGCAGCTCCTCCGACCCGTGCTCGGACCCGCCCGCGGACACCGAAGCGCCCGCCGACATCTGGCCGCCCGGCTGGTGGACCTCGACCGCCGTGCCCGGCTCATCCACGGGAGGCTCCTGCTGCTCGCTCATGCTGCAGCCCCCGGGAGGTACATCGCGTCGCCGCGGAGCGAGCGGATACGATCCGAGTCGCGAGTGTTGCGAGTGTTCTCGATGATCGTCTTCGTGATCGACCAGACCTGCTCGCCACGCTCCATCGGGTACACCGTGTAGGCGTCCGACTGCACGTGGATCGCGACGTGGTCCGTGATCCCGAGCGCAGCCATCGCCTGCTCGTTGCCGTCGGCATCGAGGAAGAAGTCCGACCGCGAGTACGCCTCGAGCTGGAAAGCGACCTCACCGTAGATGTCCTTCGAGGTCTTCCAGTCCGCCAGGAACGTGCGGCCCGGGAACAGCGGCGAGCGGAAGATCAGGTCCAGCGTCCCGCCGAGGCGCTCGCTGATGTTGCAGCACGATGCCTCGGCGACGACGTGCTCCACCTGCCACTCGTCCATGAACCGAACCGCCGCCTCGACGTGCCCGGCGAGCTCGTCGGGAACGGCGACCTCGGCGCCCTGGAGCACGAGCTCCGCCAGGCGGTGGACCTCGGTGCCGCGGCGTGCGGCGGAGTCGCGGACCTCGTACCGCGCCTTCTTCAGCACGTTGAGGCGCTGCGAGAAGGGCATGAGGGCGAGCTCGTCCCAGTGGTCGACCGCGTAGTCGGCGGTCACGTTCCCGGCCCACTCCTCGAGGGCCTTCTTGCGGACGCCGTCGCCGAGCATCGTGGTGACGCCGTCGAGCTTCTCCCCGTCGAGGTAGTACGCGTGGCCGCGCCCGAACTGGCGGCGACGGAACCGGCCGGCGCTGATGCCCTTCATCTCGGTCTGGGTACCCATCAGACGTGCTCTCCCTTGGTGTTGATGACGTTGCGGAATTCGGGTGCCCCGTAGATCGGGACGGTGGACGTGCGGATCACGCCCTTGCTGTCGGGCTTCGCGCCCGGCGGGACGGTCACGCGGGTGCCGATCACCGGGCGGCTTGCGAGCATGCGCTCGACGAGCGGACCGGCGAGGTCACGCGCGGAGGGGCGGAGCTTCGACTCGACCCGCATGCGCTCGACTACCAGCGGTCGGGGCGCGGAGTAGTGGCGTGCGCGCATCACAGCACCGCCCCAAGTTCGGTCGCATCCCAGGCGATCGGGTCCAACCCCTCGCCCTTCGCCCAGTAGTCGATGGCGGTGCGTCGCCATTGCTCGACGGCGGTGACGTCGCCCGCGGCCTTCGCATAGTCGTCGCGGTTGTACTCCCAGATCCGCTGTGCTGAGCGGAGCCGGCTGTCGAGTTCGGCCGGTGTGAGCGGCACCGTGATCAGGAACTGGCCGTCCTCGTCGACTGTGAACACGGGCGACCTGCGCGCGACGTCGATCAGAGTGAGTAGCGCCGCGCCAACCGCGATGTCGGCGGTGATGAACTGCGGGTCGGCCCTCACGAACTCGTGCGCCTTGCGCTCGTGCTCGTGCAGCTCCTCGACCGCCTCGGGGCGGGCCATCAGCTGTCACCCCGCGAGTCGTCGTCGAAGTCGCCGAGGTCGAGCGCGTTCATCCCCGTGCGGGTCTTGTACGCGCTGTCGCGCAGCTTCAGCGCCGCCGCGATGTCCTTCTCGACGTGCAACGGCTCGATGTGCGTGAGCTTCACCACGGGGTACTGCTCCCCCGCGATCTGCTTCTGCACGATCTCGTCGACCGAGTACGTCACCACCGCGACGATCTGCTGACCGCCGGCGCCCTCGATGAGGTCCTGCTCGATCCCGTAGAACCCGTTCCGCTCCTCCGCGGGAACGCCCCGCGCGAAGCTCGTCGGCTTGATGTCCATGTGTGCTCTCATCCCTTCCGGCCGTTACGCGGCGACCGAGTCCGCCGGCCACGCGACCTTCGCGTGAGCCGCTGCTTGCTTCTCGTTCAGCCGCGACGGCATCCCGAGCTGGTGCGCCCCCGCGAGCGCCAGGGCGATCGCGTCGGCGACGTTGTGGTCGGGCACGTGCGCGGTCGGCGCCGCAGCGCGGATCGCGTCCACGACAGCCGTCTTGCGCACGGCGGACTTCGTTCCTCGCGCGAACCCGTGACCGACCGCGAGGAGCTCGCGGGTCGCCGGCGGCACGATCGCCACCGGTCCGCGGGCGAGCAGCTGATCGATCAGCAGCCAGCGCAGCCCGGAGCGTTCGTCAGCGAGCGCCGCGTGCTTCGCGTTCATCGACGGACCCTCGATGACGCTGAGGTCAACGAAGTCGGGGACGAGCGCGAGGATCTCGCGCAGCATCACTCGGATCCGCCGACGCATCCCGTGCACCGTGCCGCCGTCGTTGATGGAGCGGGCACGCCACGTCTCCCAGCGGAGCGCCTCGAGCTGACCCTCCGCACCGACGCAGAGGTCGACGCGGGCGCACCCGGTGACGGTCAGCGACGTGTCGATTCCCAGGACGACGGTCACGACTCGTCACCGCCGTCCGTGATCTCCCCGCCGAGGATCGCCTGGTAGCGCTCGGCCTCGTCCTGCGTCTCGACTCGGACGGCGGCTTCCCCGCGACGCGAGTGCACGATCAGAGCGGCCATGACGTCACCCCGACTCCGACGACAGCGAGTGCCAGAGCGATGAGCCCGGTCACCGAGGCGAGAGCCTGCGCAGCGCGCCCCGACGCCGGAACGCGCACGAGACGCGCCACGGGACCCGACACGGCACGACGAGCCGGCATCGGACGGTTCTGGGACAGCCGGGGCGCACGCACCCGCACGCGGCCGCTCACGACGCCACCGCCGCAGAGAAGTCGAAGCCCCGCTCGCGGCCGTCGAGATCCGCCTTGACGATGCCGCGGAGCCAGTCCAGCCCCCACGGCTGCATCTTCACGGCGTCGACCGCGGCGACGTGCTGCGGGAACGCAAGGGCGAGCAGCGCGCGGTTCTGCAGGTCCGCGCGGGTCATCGCGACCAGCTGGGCCTTCCAGAAGTCGCCGGGCTCGAGGCCGAGGCGTGTGTCGCCGAAGTGCCAGAGCACATGCTGGGCGACTTCGAGGGTGATGGCGGGTCGGGCGATGCTGTCGGTCATCGGTCCTGTCCTTCCTGGTTGGTCCCGTCGAGGCCCCGGCTGGGGATGTCCTGGGGAAGACGGCTCGGAGCCTCGACGGGTGTCTTGGGGCGCCGGGCAACGCACACAGTGAGGAGTGCGAGGGGCGCGAGGATGCAGATCAGGTCTGCGGAGTTGATGCCGGGCGCCTGCGCTGCCGGCATGCAGGCGATCGCGACGCCGACGACGACTGCAGCGGCGAGCAGACGGCGGAGGCTCACGTCAGGCCTCCGGGTCTGTGATGCGCCCGCTGAGCCACGCGTCGAGGTCGGCGGAGTAGAACACGGTCAGCTGGCCGTGCTTGTACGGCTTCGGCGCCGCATCGGCGTCGCCGGCGTGCCGCAGGGACAGCAGGTTGTAGAGCGTCTTCACCGAGATCCCGCAGTACTCCGCAGCGCGCTTCGCGGACAGCACCGGCCCGGTGCGCGCGACGGTCGCGGTGCTCACGACGCCACCGCTTCCTCGACCGCGCTGGGCACCTTCACGGCGTCCGCGGCGGACAGCAGCTCAGCTACGGTCACGCCGAAGACCCGGGCGATCTCGTCGAGCGTGTTCGAATCGAACAGAACGTCGCCCGACATCCGGCGTCCAATCCAGAACACCGAGCGCTTGAGCTTCTCGGCGAGCCACGACTGGTTCTTGTTCCGAGCGGCCAGGTGCAGCCGAATGGCTGTTGTTGCCGCTTCCTGAGTGCTTCGCATATCCGAAGCTTCGCATACCCGAATCGCGACGGTCAAGCGGGATTCGCAATTGCAAAGCGAATAGCGCATATGCCAAGCTCTAAGGCATGGCTGCAGAGTTTCCCCCTATGAGTCCGTTCGCTCTCGCGTTCGCCGCGGAGTACAAGGGCTTCATGCGAACGCACGGCGTTTCGGGCGCCCAGATCGCCGAAGCGCTCGGACGAGGCGAGGGGTACGTCTCGGAGCGGGTCAACGGCAAGAGAGCGATCGACACCAACGACGTCGACGCGCTCGCGTCCCTTGTCCCCCAGTGGGACGGTCTTTCGCTGATGATCGAGCTCTCCCGCCGAGCCGACGCGAACAAGGCCCCGCGCGGCGAACTCATCGAAGCCGCGTTCGGCCGTGATGTCAGCGGCAACGACGAGGATCTCCCTGCGGCCGCGCGCCGCCGCGATGCCGACAGCGGAGAGGACACCGATGCACCCTGAAGCCACGTTGCGCGAGGATCTCGACGCGCTCGGAGTGCGGATCGAGTACGTGCAGCTGCCCGAGGACCGCGACGGCGAGTACGTCCACCAGCGGCGAGTGATCCGGCTCCGCCCTGGGATGACCGCTCGCCTGCACCTATCCGTGCTCGCTCACGAGTGCGCGCACGCAGTCTTCGGTGACGAGCCCTCCGCCTTCGGCCCCGTGAACGCGAAGCAGGAGCGGCGGGCTGACGAGTGGGCAGCGCTGCGGCTGATCAAGCACGACGCGTATCGGCGAGCCGAGGCCATCCACCACGGCCACGCAGGCGCGATCGCGCACGAGCTCGGCGTCGTCCGCAGCATCATCGAGGCGTACCAGCGTGTGCTCCTCCGCGTCGGTGACACCGTCTACGTGAAGCCTCGCCAGGGCGCAGGGCAGTGGCACCACAGGGAGAAGGTCGCATGACCCCGCGGGCGACCACACACGACCACGTGCCGGGCGTTCAGGCCGCGACGGTAGCGCGACACCACCGCGCCGCCCCATCGACGCTCACGGGCGCGGGAAGGGCCCACTGATGGCCCGGCCGCCGCTCGAGCTCGAAACGTGGGGACGGATCCGCCGCACCGTCGTCGACGGCAAGCAGACCGCTGTGGCCCGCTACCGCGACGTCGACGGAGTCACCCGCGCGATGCAGCGACAGGGCCGGACACCCGCCGAAGCGGAGCGGAACCTCATCAAGGCCCTCAAGCAGCGGCTCACGCCCGTGCAGAGCGAGCTCGGCCGCGACACGACGATCGCGCAGCTCTGCGCGCAGTGGCTGACCGAGATCGACGCGTCCGACCTCGCCGACGGCACGAAGAACCAGTACCGGAGCAACGCGAGCATCATCGCTCGCGAGCTCAAGGGCGTGCGGATCTCCGAGGCGACGGTGCCGCGGATGGACCGGTACATCGCCGGCGTCCGCGACAAGCGAGGCCCCGGCGCGGCACGCTCGGCGAGGCTCGTTCTCAAGCTCATGCTGGCGATCCCGGTGCGCCACGGCGTGATCGACGCGAACCCAATCCGCGAGGTGCCGGCTCCCGCTCGCGCGAGGAGCACGGTGACGGCATTGCGTGCACGCGACATCGCGACGATCCGTGAGCTCCTGCACACGTGGGACGCCGGCACCACGAAGTACAACAGGCCCCGCAACGGATCACTCCGCGACATCGCCGACATGTACATCGCGACCGGCGCGCGCACGTCCGAGGTCCTCGCGATCGAATGGCCCGACGTGACCCTCGACACGACGCCCCAGACCGTCGAAGTCACGAAGACTGTCGCGAAGAACACCGCGGGCAAGCTCGTGCTGCAGCCGGTACCGAAGTCTGAGTCCTCGAATCGGCTTCTGCTCCTGCCTCCCGCGGTCGCCGGGATGCTCGTGCGCCGGCGGGTCGAGTCGTACACCTCGCTGGTGTTCCCATCGGGGGTCGGCACGCCGATCTGGCCGGACAACCTGCGCCGGCAGTGGAAGCTCGCGCTCGAGGGAACGGACTACGCGGCGCTCACGCCGAAAGCGTTCCGGAAGGCCGTAGCGACGCACCTGCGCGAGCAGCTCGGCATCGAGGCGGCGTCGGCGCAGCTCGGGCACTCGGACACGATCGTCACCCAGCGGCACTACGCGGAGAAAGTGCATCGCGGCCCTGATGCGGCGGCCGTACTGGACTCGCTTTTCACGCAAAACGGCGAGTAATCGGCGAGTCAACGCAAAAAGCGCCCCTCCCGGACGAATCCGAGAGGGGCGCTTTTGTGTTGCTGGTCTGGGATTTCTCCCGGGTGGCGAGTGAGGGATTCGAACCCCCGAAGTCGAAGACGGCTGATTTACAGTCAGATCCCTTTGGCCGCTTGGGTAACTCGCCAGGCGCACCCGACCGGCTTTTCCAGCCAAGCGGAGGCGCGATCAATCATCTTACCCGTCCGCGGCTCATCCGAAAAACCGAGGGCGCGATCCGCCCGTCCCGGCCGTGCGAAACGGCTCTACTCCGCGGCGACGACGCGTTCGACGAAGGCCTCCACGCGCTGGCGGGTGCCGTCGATCCGGCGGTCGACGCTCGCGCGCACCTCACTGGGAGCGAGCGGGGGAGCCAGGCGCACGTTCTCGTGACAGCCGAGGTCGGCGCACATGTACGTGCCGACGCTGTCTCCGCGATCGCCCGCCGTGCCCGCGCGCCGCGCCGTGAAGAGGGCGACCTGGTTCCCCGGTTGCATCGTGTGGCAGAGGTTGCACATCGCGGCATGCGAACGGGCACCGGATGCCGCGCGCACGACGACCCCGGTCGGCGCTCCCCCGCGCTCGACGACGACATAGCCGCGACCGCGGGTGTCGGGGTCGATCCAGGCGAGGAAGTCGAGGTGGTCCCAGTCGGCCAGGACGAACGAGAGCGGCACTGCGAGCCGGGCGCGCTCGTCCGCCGATGCGTTCACGAGCGCCGCACGGACCTGATCCTCGGTCATCGGCAGCATCGGTCCAGTCTACGAGCGCGCCCCGAACGGAGGGCGTCCGCCGCCCGCCGCCCCCTGTGGCACGGTTGTCGGCATGGCTTACCACCCACTGTCGCAGGATGCCATCGACACCGCCCCCGACTGGATGCGCGAGATCCCGCTCCGCCCGGACGGCTGGCGAGACCGGCATACGAGGTCGCTGATCGACGTCGACGGCGGCGAGGCCCGCGCCGTCGGCATCCTCTGGACCTCCCGCGTGCACGGAGATCGCTACTGGTTCGAGATCGCCGTGGACCCCGCGCACCGCCGGCGGGGGGAGGGTCGACGGATGTTCGCACAGCTCAGCGCGCTACGCCACGACGACCTGCCCTTCATGGCCCGCGGGTACGTCGACGAGGAGCGCACCGCGTTCGTGCGGGCACTCGGGGCGCGGACGATCCAGGTGGTGCCGCCGGCCCTGATAGACACCGGGCGTCGGACCCTCCTCGCGCCGCATCCCTCGGTGGTCGGTGCGGGCAGCCTCGACGACGCGCAGCTGCGCGCCGCGAACGCGTCCACGTACGCGTGGACCCACGCGGACTGGAGCCCCGTCTCGCCGGACTTCGCCGACGCGCTCAACGAGGACCTCGCCGACGAGCTCGATGTGGACGCCAGTTCGGCGGCGCTCCGCGACGGCGAGGTGGTCGCGCTCTGCCTCGTCTACAGCGACACCTCGCCGCCGGTGATCACGGCGGAGACGACGGCGCGGACGACCGCCGACGGCGAGCGGCTCGTCGAGGGATGCATCCGGCGCTCCCTCGACGTCCTCGCCGCCCGTGGAATCACCGAGGTCGAGTTCGACGGCCACGTCAGCGACCCTCATCTGCTCCCGGTGTGGACGCGGCTCGGACCGACGGGGCGGTGGTTCCACCTCTTCGAGGTGCCCGCGGCGTTGTGACCGCGAGGTGATCCCCGAGGGTGCCCGCCCCTCGGGCGGGGGGCGTCGGTGGTTCAGATGCCCGGTGGCCGGTCCCAGGAGACGGTGGACGCGCCGTCCAGCGGCACCGGGCGAGCCGTCAGCACGTGCGGGGTGAGGTTGAACCAGGCGCCGCGGCGCCCGCTCGCCGCGAGACGGCGCAGCCAGGCTCTGTTCGCGTCGGTCGTCCGAGAACTCGCCCGGTAGGCCTCGCGTACGAGCGGGACGACCTCCGCGTCGTGGATCGGGTCGCCGACGGCGCTCGTCGTCCGATCGAACACGACGGCGTCGCGCGGCACGGCATCCAGCGGAATCGCCCAGAAGTCGCGCGGCGGCAACTCCTCTCCGGTGATCTCGCGCCACGCGGACCAGAACGCGTGCGGATGGATCGGAGAGAGGAAGACGACCTCGGTCCAGCGCAGCCCGATCACCGGTACCACGGTGTCGCGCAGCCGGCGGCGCTCCGGCGAGTCGTCGTACGCGGCCATCATCCGCCGATACGCCGCGTCGTCGATGGCCGCGATGGCCGAGGCGGGCAGGAGCGCGTCGGTCCCGGGGAGGAGGGTCGTGGCCGCATGGAAGAGGAACGGTCCCGTCATGCTCCGACGCTAGCGCTCGGGCACACGTCCGCGGGGCGGTGGGTAGATTGAAGGCATGGCAAGTGACAGCTCCTTCGACATCGTCTCCAAGATCGATCGCCAAGAGGCGGACAACGCCCTCAACCAGGCCCGCAAGGAGGTCGAGCAGCGCTACGACTTCAAGGGCACCGGCGCGTCGATCGAATGGTCCGGCGAGTCCATCCTCATCAAGGCGAACACCGAGGAGCGGGCGGCGGCCATCCTCGACGTGTTCCAGTCGAAGCTGATCAAGCGCGGGATCTCGCTGAAGTCCCTCGACTCGGGCGAGCCGCAGGCCTCCGGCAAGGAGTACCGCATCACCTCGACGCTGAAGGAGGGGATCTCGTCGGAGGACGCGAAGAAGATCGGCAAGATCATCCGCGACGAGGGCCCGAAGTCGGTCAAGTCGCAGATCCAGGGCGACGAGCTGCGCGTCCAGTCGAAGTCGCGTGACGACCTGCAGGAGGTTCAGCGCTTGCTGAAGGCGGCCGACCTCGACGTCGACCTCCAGTTCGTCAACTACCGCTGACACGGATCGCCGATCGCCCCGAGGCGACTACCCGTACAGTTCCCCCGCGGGAACCGGCACGTCGAGCACGTTCCCGGCCGGTGCGAGCGGGCACGCCCAGGCCGGGTCGTAGGCGCACGAGGGGTTGTAGGCGAAGTTGAAGTCCAGGACGATCGTGCCGACCGCGGCGTCCGACCCGAGATCGGCGCCCTTGATCGTGTCGATCAGGTAGCGGCCGCCGCCGTACGTGCCGCCGGGGACACCGGCGAGCGCGTCGCGGACGGGAACGAACAGCCCCCCGCCATACGTCGTCAGGCGCCACGCATCGAGGCTTCCGATCCCGGGGATCTCCACGACGGCGACGCGCTCGAACGGCACGACCCCGTCTGTGCCGGTCGGGAACTCGAAGCGCGCGGGATCGGCGGCAGAGAGCGACACCTCGAACCGCCACGCCGGATCGTAGGGAGCGACCGGCAGGCCCGTGAACGTCGGTCGATCCTCGGCGAGCAGGGGGCTCGCCGGATGCCGCAGCATCAGATCGTCGCGCTCCGCGCGCCAGCGCTCGTGGGCGCGCGCGGGATCCGGCGCCTCCCGCACGGCGGCGTAGAGGGCGAACACCCGTCGCCGCCAGTCGACGACCTCCGCCGCGGTCCGGGCCTTCGTCTCGTCCATCCGTTCAGGCTACGCGCGGCTCAGGCTCCGCGGGTGGCGGCGTGGGTGCGGCGGCCGACTACTGTGGGAGCGTGAGCGACCCCGACGAGCCGTCGGGGATCTCGGATCTGTTCGAGGACGGGCCCGAGGACGACGGCGACGATCTCGATCCCGTCGCGCGATCGCGGCGGCGACGTGTGCGGAGGGTGCTGCTCACCGTCGGCGTGGTGCTGCTCGTGGCCACCGCGGCCGTCGTCGGATACGTCGTGTGGGCGCTCAACGCGCCGCTGCCCGCGCCCGTGGCATCCACGCGCAGCCTGGACGCCCCGACTACGCAGGCCGCGACGTTCGCGCTGCCCGGAGACGGCGCCACCTCCGTGTCCGTCTCGGGGGCCGCCGACTATCTCGGCGCGGACGGTCTGCACCTCGTGGCCGGCGACGACGAGCCCCGGTCGATCGCGAGCATCAGCAAGATCATCACCGCGCTCGTCGTCCTCGACGCGCACCCGCTGGCGAACGCCGACGACCCCGGTCCCACGATCACCTTCGGGAAGGCCGACCACGACCTCTACGACGTGTACTACGTGCAGGATGCCGCGGTGGCGACCATGCCGACCGGCAGCCAGATGTCACTGCACGACGCGCTCGCGACGATGCTCATCCCGTCGGCGAGCAACTACGCCGACGCCGTCTCGACATGGGCGTACGGATCGCGGGATGCGTTCCTCGCGGCGACACGGGACTACCTCGCCCGCGAGGGTCTCACCGGAACCAGCATCGTGGAGCCGACGGGGATCAGCCCGCGCAACGTGAGCACACCGACCGACCTGCTCCGCATCGCCCAGCTCGCCGCCGCGGACCCCACGATCGCGCGCATCGCCGCGACGACGGACCTCACCCTGCCCGGCCCCGGACACATCACCAACACGAACATGCTGCTCGGGCAGGACGGAGTGACCGGGCTGAAGACCGGCAACCTCGGTGAGGGCACGTTCAGCCTGCTGTTCACCGCCACCCTCGACGGCGGCGTGGGCGAGCCCGTGACCGTCACGGGTGTCACGCTAGGCGGCGCGTCCCGTGAGGCGCAGGATGCCGGGGTGCTCCGCCTGCTCGACAGCATTCGGGCCGGCTTCCACGACGTGCCCCTGGTGGACGCGAACACGGTCGTCGGTTCCTACACCACGGTGTGGGGCGCGTCGGCGCAGCTCGTCGTCGCCGACTCCGCGTCGATCCGCACCTGGTCGGACACCCCGATCACGGTGTCGACGCAGGTGGGCAACCCCGTCGAGTACCGCGACGGCGAGCGCGTCGGCACCGTCACCTGGACGGCCGGCCCCGCCACCGCGACCGCCGAGCTGCGCGTGCGCGGCACGATCGCTCCGCCGACGGACTGGTGGCGCCTGACGCACCCGAGGGAGCTCCTGGGCTGACCGCTCAGCCGCGACCGATCCCGGGGACCAGCACGGGGGTGCGGGCCTTGTACTCCCGGTAGGCGGGCTCGTCGCCCCATCGCTCATCGGCGCGCTTCTCCAGCAGCGGGATGCCGCTGACCCGCGTGAGCAGGAGCACGACGAACACGGGCGAGATGACCGTCACCCACTGCCATCCGGTCGCCGCGGGCAGAGCGACGATCGCGACGCCGATCCACACCAGGATCTCCCCGAGGTAGTTCGGGTGCCGCGACCACGACCACACGCCCGTGTCGATGAAGCGGCCCCAGTGCGCCGGGTCACGGCGGAAGGCGGCCTTCTGCGCATCGGCGACGATCTCGAGCAGGAGCCCGGCGAGCCACACGACTGCGCCGACGACGACCCACGCGTCGAACCCGCGCCGGTCGAGGGCGGTGATGCCGACCCATGCGGCGGACGAGGTCACCGCGACCCACAGGCCCTGCATGAGCCACACGCGCAGGAAGGCCAGCGGGTTCCCCTTGATGTCGTCGAAACGCCCGTCGGAGCCCTGCGCGCGCACGCGGATGAACAGGAACGCCGAGAGCCGGACGCCCCAGATCACGATCATCGCGGCCAGCACCCATCCGCGCACGCCCGCGGGCGACGCGACCAGCAGCGCCACGGCGACGACGGCGAACGTGAGCCCGCCGGTGAGGTCGAAGAACTTCTCGGTGCGCAGCAGCACGGCCGGGATGTAGGCGACGATCTGGATCGCGAAGGCGGCGACGACGGCCAGCACGAACAGCGGGATGCCGCCGAGCGTGCCGCCGGCCGAGCCGCCGGCGGCGGCGAGACCCGCGGCGAGGGCGAGGACGACGACGATCGTGAGGACGATGGCGCCGGGGCGCTGTGACATGGAGGTCTCCAGGGTGCGGAACGGGACGGAGGGTCAGGCGTACAGGGAGTCGATCGTGCTCGCCTCGCGGTGGAGCAGCTCGCGACGGCGGATCTTCAGCGTGGGGGTCACGAGCTCGCGGTCGTCGCTGTCGGCGACCACGAGGGCGAACCGGCGCACCTGCTCGCTGCGCGAGACGAGCGCGTTCGCCTCGTCGACGGCGCGCTGCACGTCTGCACGCAGCGCCGGGTCCTCCGTCGGCGACGATGCGCGGGGCCGTGCGGCCACCGCATCGGGGTCGAGCACGATGAGCGCGGTGAGATAGGGGCGACCCTCGCCGACGGTCACGGCCGACGAGACGAGCGGATGCTCTTCGATCGCCGCCTCCCACCGCGCGGGGGCCACGGTCTTGCCGTTCGAGGTGGTCACGACGTCCTTCACCCGCCCGTCCAGCACGAGGTGGCCGCGCTCGTCCAGGCGTCCCAGGTCACCGGTGCGGAAGAAGCCGTCGACGAAGGCCGCCGCGTCGTCGACCGGGTCACGATACCCGGCGAAGACGCCGACTCCACGGGCGAGGACCTCGCCGTCGGCGGAGATCCGCACGGTCGACCCCGGCAGCGGGAGCCCGACCGTGCCCGAGCGGATGCGCCCGGGGAGGTTGCCGGTGAGGGGAGCCGTCGTCTCGGTGAGTCCGTATCCCTCGATGACGGGCACGCCCATGCCACGGAACAGCAGCGACAGCCGTGCCGGCAAGGTGGCGCCCCCGGAGAGCACGTACCGCAGGCGACCGCCCAGGAGCCCGCGGATCCGCCGGTAGAACAGGAGATCGAAGATGCGGTGGCGCAGCGCCGCGGCGCCCCGCATCGGCCCGCCGGTGTCGGCGTCCGCCCGCTCGGCGGCCGCTCCGGCATCGATCGCCGTGCGCACGGCCGCCGCCCACAGCCGCCCGAGGTGCTTGTCCGACGCCTTGCCCGCCGCGGCGGACGCGATCTTCTCCAGCACGCGCGGCACGACCACGAGGAACGTCGGCCGCAGCACGGCGAGCGAGGCGACGACCTCGGACGGCGCGGACAGGTGGGCGATGCGCATCCCCCCGGCGAGGCAGATGAGCTGCAGCCCCCGAGCGAGCACGTGGGCGAGCGGCAGGAAGATCACGGTGTTCCCGTCGGGACGCACGATGTCGGAGTACGCGGCCGCGATGTTCAGCACCTGGCCGAGGAAGTTCTCGTGGGTGAGCACGACACCCTTCGGTCTGCCCGTCGTGCCCGAGGTGTACACGATCGTCGCCGGCGACGCGGGCCCGGCGTGCACACGGGCTCGCTCCACATCGGCGTCCGCGACATCGGCTCCCCGCTCGACGAGCCCGGGCAGCCCCTCCGCCAGATCGATCACGACGGGCACGCCGGCCTCGGCGAGCACCGCGCGCGAGCGCTCATCGCCGGCGAAGGCGATCCGGACGCCGGCGTCGGCCACGATCGCCGCCACCTGGCTCGCCGCCGACGATTCGTACACGGGCACGACGACGCCCCCGGCGAACCAGACGCCCAGATCGGCGACGGCCCATTCGTAGCGGGTCGGCGACATGATCGCGACGCTCTGGCCCGGCTCCAGCCCGGCCGCGATCAGGCCGCGAGCGACGCCGCGCACCTGATCGGCGAACTGGGCGGTCGACACCGCACGCCACCCGCCGCTGTCGGCCACATCGAAGGCGACGTGATCCGGCGCCTCGGCGACGCGACGGACCAGCAGATCGGTCACGTTGCGGTAGCCGGCGAGATCGGCCAGCGGCGGCGTGGACACTTCTCTCACGGGCGGAGCTCTCCTTCGTCACGGGGCGGTCACGGGGTCTTCGGAGCCGAGCCCGAATCGGATGTCCGCGCCGGCGCGCGGACTGCTGCGGCGCCATCCTGTCACGGACGGCGAAAGCGGCTCGGAGGCTTGCATTCCGCAGCGGGCATGTGCAACCTGCGTTACACGGCGGGCGGAGGACCCTCAGGCCGTCGGCGATGCGGCGGAGCCCGCGGCGAGGCGGCGCAGCGCGACCGCCTGACTGATCGCGAAGGCGGCGATCTCGACGGCGACGACCACGACCGCGGCGGCGACGATCCCGTTCACGGCGGCGAGGGCGGCCGCGGCGACGACGACGCTCGCGGGGACGTTCGCGCACATCACGATCGAGAGGGCGCGCCGGATCGGCAGCCGCGCGGACATCCAGAGCACGAGCAGCGCCCACGCGACGACCGCGAGGCCGACAACCCTCAGCACGTCGGCGGGGAGCACCACGGCCGTCGCGATCCATGGCGCCGCCAGCGCCACGAAGAGGCCGAGCACCAGGCAGTAGGCGGCGTCCAGGCGCAGGCTCCAGAGGCCGAGCGAGCGGCCGTCGATCCGAGGCATGCCCCCCAGTGTGGCAGACCCGAGGCCGCTCCTCCCTTCTAAGGTTAGGCAATCCTTAGTAGGATGCCATCATGTCGGACGCACCCCTCGCCTCCCCGCCCTCGCACTTCCTCATCGCGGGCGACATCACCGACCTGTCGCTGCTCCATCAGCTGGTCGGCAGGCTGCCCGTCGACGCCTACGGACAGGTGTTCATCGAGGCATCCGACGACGTCCAGATCCGCCCGCTCCCCGCACCCCCGGGGCTGGTGGTGCACTGGCTCGTCGACGACGCCTCGCCGCTCGGCCTCCCCCGCGGCGAGCGTGCGGCGCAGGCGGTCATGGCGTGGGTGTCCGAATGGATGCCGGAGGAGACAGCCACGCACCTCACGCCCTACGTGATGTGGATCGGGTGCTCCACGAGCACGGTGATGGACCAGCTGTACGACCGCCTCGGCGACACCCTCGACGATCTCCACCTGCACCACCGCTCCCACGACTGAGCGTCGCCGCGGGGCGAGCCCACTCGGCGCGCTCAGCCGCCCGCGACGCGCCGGACCGCGTCCACCTGCGCGCGGAACAGCTCTTCCGACAGCTCGACGTCGGTCGTCTCACCGTCCTGCGCGGCGAACAGGGCCGACATCGCGGTCATGCCGACCCCCACGGCCAGCGACGCCTCGTCCTCGGGCGACCGCTCCGGCAGGCGACGCACCGCGGGGTTCTCCCGCAGCCACCCGGCCAGGAAAGTCGTCAGCTGCAGGGTGATCGCGGCGTACTGATGCCGGATCGACTCGATCGCGCCGGGCTGCTCCAACGCCAGCCTCGCCCGCCCCTGCGCCACGGCGGGATTCATCCGCGCGTGGCCGATCGAGGCGAGGAGCAGGTGCAGCACGGCGATCACGGGGTCGACGACGGAGCGGGCGGCCAGCACGGCTCGCGCAGCCTCCTCGCCGACGAGCTCGACGGGGCGCCCGAAGATCGCCGCCTCGCGCGTGGGCATGTAGTTGAAGAACGTGGCGCGCGAGATGTCGGCGCTCTCGCAGATGTCCCGGACGGTGACGGCGGCGTGGCCGCGCTGCAGAGCGAGGCGGACGGCCGACTGCTCGATCGCGTTCTCCGTCTGCCGCTTCTTGCGCGCCCGCATCCCCTCTTCCGGCATGCGACCATCGTACAACTTTGGATATAGTCTAATCTTGGATGGGGTCCGCGGCTCTGAGAGGGTGCGCGGCGCCTCGCCCCACCGCTCGCACGGCCGACGAGCGGTGTCGGGCGTGCGAGGGGGTGCACGTCCGTGCGGGAGGCGCGTGGGGGCGCGCAGCGATCGACGTCGATGCAGGCCCGTCGACTCGATCGCACCCACCGCACGATCTGTCTGCCAGTTCGACCCGAGCATGATTTCCAGGAGCCCCCCCATGACCTCTCCCGCCGCCGAGCACGACGGATACTTCGCCCCCGACAGCGTCTCGTGGCGCGTCTTCGCCGACCCCGCCGCGAAGCTCGGGGGCATGGCCGCGCTGCTCCTGCAGGCGCTCAACCCCTACATGATGCGGGTGTTCTACAACACGACGGTCTCGCACGACGATGCGGCGGGGCGCGACGAGCGTACCGGGAGGTACTTCGACACCGTCGTCTTCGGCGACAGGGCCCACGCCGACACGGCCAGTGCGACCGTCCGCCGGATGCACGCCCATGCCCGGTGGACGGACCCCGAGACAGGCGACGTGCTCGCCGCCGACAACCCGCGCTGGCTGGCCTGGACGCACAACACGTTCGTGTTCGCACTCATCCGTGCGAGCGAGCAGTTCGGCGTCCGCCTGACCGATGCCGACGCGGAGCGCTTCATCGTCGAGCAGCACGTCGCGGCGCGCCTCATCGGCATCGAGGACGACACACTCCTCCCCCGCACACGGGCCGAACTCGATGCGTACATCGACGCGCAGACCGGATGGCTCGCGCTCGGCATCGAGGCGGCCGAGGTCACCCGCACGCTGCGGCGGCCCCGCCTGTCCGGGAACCCCGCGGCGGCGTGGACGACCGTGATCGTCCAGGACGGCGTTCTCAGCCTGCTTCCCGACTGGGCACGACTGCTCTACGGCATCGAGGGCCGCCCGATGAACCTGCGCGCGGCGGCGCGCACGACCGCGTGGCTCATGACGCTCGCCCGGCGCTCGCAGACGGCGTCCGAGCTGGTCGCCGCGGCGTCCCGGCGCGTGCAGGACCATCCGTACCGGCGGGTGCGCGGCGAGGCGACCCGGCGCGGCTGACGCGCTAGGTCAGCGCCCCGCCGCAGGCCCAGTCACGCACGGCCGTGTACGCGACGTGCCGCGCGACCTCCCCGGACAGGAACACGTCGTGGATCGCATCGGGGATGCGGGCGATCGTCACCCGCGTTCCGAGACGGGTGGCCGCGCCGGCGATGTCGTCCACGACGAGCACGCTGTCGGTCGTCGTCATCGCGGGCGCCCACTGCACGGGGGCGGTGGACCCGCGCGAGAGCAGGACGAGCACCGGGGCGTCGATGTCGAGCCCTGCGGCGACGCTCCGATGCCCCGCGATCACGGCGGCCAGCCACCCCGGATGCGTCGGGAATCCGCGCTCCGGCCGCCACCCGTCCGGACTCTCGGGCAGCGTGCCGAGCTCGCGCTGAGCTCGCGTGTAGTAGCCGAGATCGACCACGGGATGCGTCCCCAGGGGGTCGAACCTGGCGCGCGCCGCTATCAGAGGAGCGATCGCCTGCCGCCCGATGGCACCGGTCTGCAGCTCCAGCCAGGGACTGTTCAGCACCACCGCGGCCGCCTCCGCGGGGTGACGAGCGGCCCACAGGCTGAGCGTGAGACCGCCGGTCGAGTGGCCCATCAGCACGAGACGCCGCCGCCGGCCCTCCGCGCGGATGACCTCCAGCGCCGCGGCGATGTCGGCGTCGTACACGTCGAGGGAGGTCACGTAGCCGGGGGTCTGACCGGGTCGCTGACTGCGCCCGTACTTGCGCAGATCGAGGGCGTGGAAACGGGCACCGAGCCCGTTCCAGAACCGGGCGAGGCCGGTCTGGAAGAAGTAGTCCGACCAGCCGTGCACGTACAGCACGTCGACGTCGGCGAGGGGGCGGAGCGCCGCGAGGCGCGGGCGCGAGCGGACGAGCGTCGCGACGACCGGCCCCTCGGTGTCCTCGCCGAGATCGAGCGTGCGCTGCTCGAACGGCGCCCCGAGGATGTCGGGACTCCAACCGGCGGCCATGCCGTCAGCCTAGCCAGCGGGCCGCGCGCACCGTCAGTGGTGGAACCCGGGCGTCTGCCCGACGACGGGCATCGGCGACTCGAGCTCGTCGAGGTACGCCGTGGCCTCACGGATGTCCTCCAGCAGCTGCGCGGCGAGATCCATGCTCAGCCCGTTGCGCACGACGATGCGCTGGACGGTGAGATCGCTCAGATCGTCCGGCATGGGATACGCGGGCACCAGCCAGCCCTTCATCCGCAGGCGGTCGGACAGGTGGTGGAGGTTCCAGGTGCGGGTGTGCCCGGGGCGCAGCTGCCACGCGAACACGGGGATGTCGGTGCCGTCGTTCCAGAGGTCGAAGGCGCCGATCGCGGCGATTCCGCGCGCCAGGAACCGGGCGACGTCCTGCGCGGCCTGCTGCATCTGCACGTAGCCCTCGCGTCCGAGACGCAGGAACAGGTAGTACTGCAGCAGCACCTGGGCACCGGGGCGCGAGAAGTTGAGAGCGAACGTCGGCATCTTCCCGCCCAGGTAGCTCACCTGGAACACGAGATCGTCCGGGAGCCACGCCGCGTCGCGCCACACCACCCATCCCACGCCCGGGTAGACGCCGCCGTACTTGTGCCCCGAGGTCGAGATCGAGTGCACGCGCTCCAGCGCGAAGTCCCACACGAGGTCCGGCTGCAGGAAGGGTGCGACCATCGCGCCGGACGCCCCATCGACGTGGATCGGGATGTCCAGCCCCCGCTCCGCCTGGATCCTGTCGAGGGCCGCCGCGATCTGCGCGACGGGCTCGTACATGCCCGTGTAGGTGACGCCGAGGATCGCGACGACGCCGATCGTGTTCTCGTCGACGTACGCGTCGAGGTCGTGTCCGTCGAGCACCCGACGCTCGTCGGTGATCGGGACGAAGCGGGGCTCGACGTCCCAGTAGTTGCAGAACTTCTCCCAGCACACCTGGACCGCCGAGCTCATCACGAGATTGGGGCGATCCGCCGGCTTGCCCGCCGCCCGGCGGGCGTGCTGCCAGGTGCGCTTGAGGGCGAGTCCGCCGAGCATGCACGCCTCGGACGACCCGGTCGTCGAGGTGCCGACCGCGGCGGAGACGTCCGGCGCGTGCCAGAGGTCGGCGAGCATCCGCCAGCATCGCGACTCGATCGCGGCGGTCCGGGGGTACTCGTCCTTGTCGATCATGTTCTTGTCGTACGACAGCGCGTACAGCCTGTCGGCATGGTCGTCCATCCACGTCGTCACGAACGTCGCGAGGTTGAGGCGCGCGTTGCCGTCGAGCATGATCTCGTCGTGCACGACCTGATAGGCGGTCTCGGGCAGCATCGCCGCGTGCGGGAACGCGCTCCCGGCGACCGGTGACGCCTCGCCGGGCCTGTCGAACAGGGGCGTCCGCTCACCGTTGGTCGTGTCCATGTCACCCACCGGTCCCGACTCCCGCGCCGTCACTCGCCGCGCGAGACGCGCACCATCTCGTCGCGGTCGACGAGCTTGATGCGAGCGCGCTCCTGCGCCGCACCCAGCCCGATCTCGTGCTCGTCCAGGCGGTGCCATCCGTCGAGGTCCGTCCAGCGCACCCCGCGCTCGGCGAGGAGTGTCGGGATCGCCTCGGGCGACGGGTCCTCGGGGGTCCACCACGAGCCCTGGTCGTTGATGAGGTGGCTGATCGTCTCCATCGCGTCCGACTTCGTGTGTCCGATCAGCCCGACCGGCCCGCGCTTGATCCAGCCCGTCGCGTAGACGCCCGGCACGCGCTCGTTGGAGTCCTTGCGCAGCACCTGGCCCTCGTGGTTGGGGATCACGCCGTGCTTCTTGTCGAAGGGGACGCCCGGCAGCGGCGAGCCGAAGTAGCCGACCGCCCGGTACAGCTGCTGCAGGGGCACCTCGCGCAGTTCGCCGGTGCCGACGACGCCGCCCTGTCCATCCGGTCGGGTGCGTTCGTAGACCAGCGCGCTGACGCGTCCGTCCTCGGTCTTCACCTCGACGGGCTTGGCCCAGAAGTGCAGGTGCAGCCGTCGCGACGCCTCACCGCCTGAGTTGTTGACGCTCGGCCGCTGGCGCCAGGACTGCAGCACGCGGTCGATGACCATCACCTGCTTGTTGCTCGCGATCGCCGCCTGGGACGCCTCGTCGTAGTCGAAGTCCTCGTCGTAGACGACCATGTCGACGTCGCGCAGCTCGCCCAGCTCCCGCAGCTCGAGGGGCGTGAACTTCACCTGCGCCGGTCCGCGGCGTCCGAAGACGTGCACGTCGGTGACCTGCGAGGCTTCGAGCCCCGCCTGGACGTTCGCGGGGATCTCGGTGACGAGCAGGTCCTCGGCGTGCTTGGCGAGCACGCGGGCGACGTCGAGCGCGACGTTGCCGACGCCGACGACGCCGACGGAGGCGGCATCCAACGGCCACTCCCTCGGGAAGTCGGGGTGACCGTCGTACCAGCTGACGAAGTCGGCGGCGCCGTACGAGCCGACGGCGTCGATGCCGGGGATGTCGAGGTCCGCGTCGCGGATCGCGCCCGTCGCGAAGATGACGGCGTTGTAGTGGCGCGTCAGGTCATCCATCGTCAGGTCCTCGCCGAAGCGCACGTTCCCGAAGATGCGGATGTCGCCCCGGTCGAGGACGTCCCGGAGCGCGGTGATGATGCCCTTGATCCGGGGGTGATCGGGCGCGACGCCGTAGCGCACGAGGCCGTAGGGGGCGGGGAGGTGGTCGAACAGGTCGATCGAGACGTCGAACTTGCGCTCGGCTTTCAGCAGGATGTCCGCGGCGTAGATGCCGGCGGGTCCCGCGCCGACGATGGCCAGCCTGAGCTTGGTCATGAGTGTTCCTTTGCGTCGCGGGACCGCGTCGTCAGGTCCCTGAGCTTGTCGAGGAGTGGCGGTGGTCAGCTCGACCGGTCGACGACCACGTGCGCGAGCTTCACGAGCGCGTCGCGCACCGCGCCGGCCGGCAGCGGATCGATCGCGGCGATGGCGGCATCGGACCATTCGTAGGCCTGGCGGCGCGTCTCCTGGGTCGCCGGATGGTCCCGAAGCTGCGCGATCGCCTCGTCGAGGATCGCGGGGTCGGCGCCGTCGGCGATCCGCGCGACGCCGTCGTCGATCGTGGCGGTGAGCGCGCGCGAGGCGGGGTCGGCGGCGCGGCCGAGGAGCAGATACGGCATCGTCGGGACGCCCGCGCGCAGGTCGGTCCCGGGGACCTTTCCGGTCTCGCCGGGATCGGCGGACAGATCGATGACGTCGTCCAGGAGCTGGAAGGCGACGCCGACCTTCTCGCCGTATTCGAGGACGGGGCGACGGTACTCCGCGGGGGCGTCCGAGAACAGGATGCCCGCCTGCGCGGAGGCCGCGATCAGCGACCCGGTCTTGTCCGCCAGCACCTGCAGGTAGAACTCCACCGGGTCTTCGCCGCCCTGCGGGCCGACCGTCTCGTGCATCTGTCCGAGGACGAGGCGCTCGAAGGTGTCGGCCTGCAGCCGGATGGCGCGCTCGCCGATCTGCGCCATGAGCTGGCTCGCGCGCGAGAACAGCAGATCGCCCGTCAGGATGGCCACGTTGTTGCCCCAGACGGCATGCGCACTGGGGACGCCCCGGCGGACGTCGGCGCCGTCCATCACATCGTCGTGGTAAAGCGATCCGAGGTGGGTCATCTCGAGCGCGGTGGCCCCCGCGATGACGGTGTCGGTGGTCCCCTCCCCGAGCTGCGCGGTGAGCAGGGTCAGCATCGGACGCACGCGCTTGCCGCCGGCCTCGTAGAGGTAGCGGGTGGTGGCGTCGGCGAGCGAATCGCTCACCTTCAGCTCGAGCGCGAGCGCCTTCTCGACCCGGTCGAGGCCGTCCTCGACCACGCCCAGCAGTCTGCGCAGGCGCGGGCCGGCCAGGACGCGCTCGGTGAGACCCAATCGGGCCGACAGGCGCTCGCCGGAGGCGGGAAGGCTCGCAGTCACCCGTTCAGCCTACCCGGCCGCGCCGGGAGGGCGGTGGGCCGCTCAGGCACCGGGTGCACTGTGCGCGGGCGCCGAGCCCAGGGGCGGCTTGACGGCCCGGTGCAGCGCGACGATGCCGAACGTGAGGTCGCGGTGCGCGACATCCGTCCATCCGGCCCCCCGGATCCACGACGACAGCCGTGCCTGGTCCGGCCAGTCGCGGATCGACTCGTTGAGGTAGTCGTAGGCGTCCGCGTTCGAGCTCACGGCCTTCGCGACGATCGGGAGGACCCGGTCGTTGTAGAACCCGTACAGTCCGGCGAAGGCGGGGCTCTGCGGATGCGAGAACTCGCACACCACGAGGCGTCCCCCGGGGGCGGTGACCCGGAGCATCTCGGCGAGCGCCGCCCGCGGATCGTGGACGTTGCGCAGGCCGAACGAGATCGTGACGGCGTCGAAGGAGTCGTCCTCGAAGGGGAGCGCCATGGCATCCGCCTCGACGAACGTGACGTTGGGCACGTGCCCGTGCCGCCGCCGCCCCTCGGCGATCATTCCGGGCGAGAAGTCGCCCGCGACGACCTCCGCACCGGAGCGCGCCAGGGCGACCGAGCTCGCGCCGGTCCCCGCGGCGAGGTCCAGGATGCGCTGCCCGCGCCGGGGCGCCACGGCGCGCGTCGTCGCGATGCGCCACAGCCTGTCCTGGCCGAGGCTCAGGACCGTGTTGGTGCGGTCGTACGCGGCGGCGACCTCGTCGAACATGCCGCTCACGCGCGACGGGTCCTTGCCGAGGTCCGCCCGGTTCCCGTCGGCGGCGGACGGATCGGTCGGGCCGGGTGCGTCGCTCATCCTTCGATCCTAGGTCGGTGCCCGGCGAGCTCGGCGAGCCAGTGCGCGGCGGTCGCCCCGTCGAAGGGGGCGACCTCGCGGGTGACCTCGTCCTCGAGCTCGACGGCGACCCGTTCGAGCCGGGCGACGACGTCGACCGGGTAGCCGTACCGGACGCGGTGATCGTCCCACTCGTCCCTGTCGTCGATCCAGATCCCCCGGCCGTCCCGCGCGCGGACGACGTCGAGGTCCATGTCGATCCCGACCGGGTCGCCCGCCTGCCATCGCACGTCCCACGCGATGTCGATGTAGATCGCCACGCGCGGGTGGGTGGCGTTGAACGTGGCGGCGTACTCGCCGCCGGGTGGGATCAGCGTCACGTTGTCGCCCTCGGAGGCCAGGTCGCGACCCGGGCGGGCGCTGCGCCAGCCGTCGCGCTGACCGACCCAGTCGCCCCAGCGGTCGCTGCCGAGGAAGACCGCCTCGTGCTCCCAGTGCGCCGATCCGTCCCACTTCCGCCAGCGGAACACGACGGGAGTGCCGGGGGCGGGGCGATCGGTCATGCCGCAGAGCCTAGCGCGGAGCCGGATTAGGCTGGTCGGATGGATTCCCCGACCTCCGGCAGCCCCCGGCTGCGGGTGATCAGTCGCGAGATCGCTCCGGTGGGCGACCTGCTGCCGTACGCCGATCCCGTCGATCCGCTCGTCTGGAGCCGCCGCGGCGCATGGCTGGTCGGCGCCGGCGAGGCGCTCACCCTGACGGCGCCCGGCACCGGATCGGCGCAGCTCGCCGCGCGCTGGCGCGACGCGGTCGCCCACGCCGAGATCGACGACCACGTGGGCGAGACGGGGTCGGGCCTCGTCGCCTTCGGCGCGTTCCCCTTCGACCCCGCGTCGCACGCCCGCGCCCTGCTCACCGTCCCGCGCCTCACGATCGGGCACCGCGGCGATCGCACGTGGGCGACCTGGGTGCTCACGGATGCCGACGACGCCGACCCGGACGAGCCGGCCGCGGTCCCCCTCGGTCCGCACTGGTCGGCCGCGGTCGGCCCCGGAGCGCTCACGCCGGAGGGCTACCAGGATGCGGTGCGCTCGGGCCTGTCCGCCATCGCCGCCGGCGAGGTCAGCAAGGTCGTCCTCGCCAGAGACCTCCGCGGCACGGTCCCCGGCGGTGCGGATCTGCGACGGCTCGTGCGGAGCCTCGCCTCCGGCTATCCCGACACCTGGGTGTACGCCGTCGACGGTCTCATCGGCGCGAGCCCGGAGACCCTCGTCACGGTGTCGGGCGGGACCGTCACCGCGCGCGTGCTCGCGGGCACCGTCGCCCGGGGTGCGGATCCGGACAGCGACCGCGAGGCCGCCCTCACCCTGGCATCGAGCGCCAAGGACCTCGACGAGCACGGCTACGCCGTCCGCAGCCTGGTCGACGCGCTGAGCCCGTACGCGTCGGCACTCGTGGCGGGCGAGCAGCCCTTCACGCTCGCCCTGCCGAACGTCTGGCACCTGGCCACCGACGTCGAGGCGACGACCGCCGGCGACACCTCGGTGCTCGACCTCCTCGCCGCCCTGCACCCCACGGCGGCGGTGGCGGGCACGCCGACGGCAGCCGCCCTCGCGGCCATCTCGCGCATCGAGCCCTTCGACCGCGGGCGCTACGCCGGTCCGGTCGGCTGGGTCGACGCCCACGGCGACGGCGAGTGGGCCATCGCCCTGCGCGGCGCCCAGTTCGACCTCGACGCGCGCACCGACGAGGGCATCCCCTTCACGGCCTACGCCGGAGCGGGCATCGTCGCCGGGAGCGACCCCGAGACGGAGCTCCTGGAGACGCGGGTGAAGTTCCGCCCGATCGTCGACGCTCTCGCCTGAGGCGTCCCGGGCGAACGGATCAGGTCGCGGCGAGCCGGGCCTTCTCGGCGGCCACGTCGTAGTCGGCGGCGGGCCAGCGCGGATCGATGTCCTCGAGGGCGTCGAGCAGCAGCGCCTGGACGGCGATCCGGGCGTACCACTTCGCGTTCGCGGGGATCACGTACCAGGGCGCGTGCGGCGTCGACGTGCGCTCGAACACCGTCTGGTAGGCCGCCATGTAGTCGGGCCACAGCTCGCGCTCGTCGACGTCACCCGGGTTGTACTTCCAGTTCTTGTCGGGTCGGTCGAGCCGCTCCATGAGACGCGCCTTCTGCTCGTCCCGCGAGATGTGGAGCATCACCTTGACGATGCGCGTGCCGGCATCCGTCAGCCGCTTCTCGAAATCGACGATCGCGCCGTAGCGCCGCTCGATCTCGTCCGGGCTCGCGAGACTGCGCACGCGACCGATCAGGACGTCCTCGTAGTGGGACCGGTCGAAGACGCCGATGAACCCGGGCCGCGGCACGTGCTTCTCGATGCGCCAGAGGAAGTCGTGGGCGAGCTCCTCCGGGGTCGGCTTCTTGAATGCGACGAGCGACACGCCCTGCGGGTCGACCGAGCCGACGACGTGGCGGACGATGCCGCCCTTGCCCGCCGAGTCCATCGCCTGCAGGACGAGCAGCACGGCGGGGGTGTCCTCGACGACCCTGCTCTGGGCGTACAGACGCTCCTGCAGCTCATCGAGCTGATCGGCCCCGTCGGCGAGGTCCTGGCGCCCCTGCTTCTTGCCGCCGCCGTAGCCGGGCCTCGCCGCGGGATCGACGTCGGCGAGCCGGAAGCCCGGGCCGACCCGGAGGAGGTCGGCAGGGTCGTCCGTCCAGTGCACCTGGCTCTTCGCGGTCATGGTCTCATCCTGGCGGACGCGCGCGCCGCGCGCGAGCGGCCGGTCGCGGGCCCCCTCACCGCGCGAGCGCGACCTCGATCAGCTGGCGTCCCGCGACCGCTCCCGTCAGGGCCTGGTCGAGCTCGGCGCGCGTCGCCGCCCGCACGTACTCCCAGCCGTAGGCGGCCGCGATCGCGTCCAGCGCAACGTCCTGCGGCGTGTACAGCACCCGCTCCATCGCGGCGGGGGACGCGGTCTCGGCGACCTCGAGGCCGTCGAAGATGGTGCCCCCGCCGTCGTTGCCGACGATGACCTGGATGCGCGGCGCCAGCTCCCCCACGGGCAGCAGCATCGCGCCGACGTCGTGCAGCAGCGCGAGGTCGCCCATCAGCACGCGCGTGACGCCCGCGGCACCGTCCGCCTGGCTCGTGATCGCGACGCCGAGGCCGGTGGCGATCGTCCCGTCGATGCCGGCGAGGCCGCGGTTGGCGTGCACCCGGATCTTCTTGCCCCCGAGCAGCTGATCCGCGACGCGGACGAGGCGCGACGAGGCGAACAGCAGCCGGTCGTGCGGCCACGTCGCCCGCCAGACGGCGTCGACGAGGCCGGCCCGGTCGAGGGGGGCACGCACGATCTCAAGCTCCGCCGCGACGGCGTCCCGCCTTTCCCGCGGCACCGTCGAGGCGAGGCCGTCCGCGTCCGGAGCGGGCGGGGCGAGGTCGACGGCCGCCTCGCGCGACGCCCGCATCCACGCCCCGAACCACGCCCGATCGAACTCGCCGACCGCCGCGATCACGGCGTCGACGGCGGTCGTGGCGCCGTTGAGGTTGAGCGGTTCGCCCGGGCCGCGGACGGCGAGCACCTCGACGTCGGGGGCGGACAGGAGGGCGGTCACCTCACGGCTGAGGGTGGGGTGCCCGAAGACGACGGCGCGTTCGATCCGTCCGCCGAACTCCGGATCCGACAGCAGGCGCCGGTATCCGTGCACGAGGTTGCGGCCGTAGCGCGAGCCCGAGACGATCTCGGCGACGAGAGGCCACCCGCCCGCGTGGGCGAGCGCCTCGGCCGCGGGCCCGGCGTCCGCACCGGCGATCACGATCGTCCGCGGACCCCGCTCCAAAACGTGCGGGTCGACGTCGGGGTCGGTCGGCAGGTTCGACTCGCCGATCCCGCCCCCGCCCTGGTACAGCGCTCCCGACGGATCGGGGCTCGGCGCCGGCGCGACCGGGGCCGCGTCGTCGGGGTCGGGCTCGGTCGCCGCCAGCTCGACGGTCGGCATCCCGAGCCAGTCCGGGAGCGCGCCGGCGAGCGGCTCGCGGTACGGGAGGTTCAGGTGCACGGGCCCCGCCTGACGCGTGCCCGCGCCGAGCGCCGCCGCCACCGCCTCCTCCGCGACCCGGCGCAGCATCTCCGAGGACTCCCCCGTGCCGTCCTCGTCCACCTCTTCGGGCACGGGCAGGTCGGTCTCGAACCGCATGCTGGGGGCGAACAGGCCGGGCTGACGCGTCGTCTGGTTCGCTCCGACGCCGCGCAGCTCCGGCGGACGGTCGGCCGTCAGCAGCACCATGGGGACGCCGGCGTGGTGAGCCTCGAGCGCGGCGGGGAGGAGGTTGGCGACCGCGGTGCCCGACGTGCAGATGACGGCGGCGGGCATTCCGCTCTCACGGCCGATCCCGAGCGCGGTGAACCCCGCGACGCGCTCGTCGATGCGGACGTGCACGGAGGCCGCACCGCGCGCCTCGAGCTCGGCGGCGACGAGCGCGAGGGCCTGCGACCGCGAGCCCGGGCTCACCACCAGGTGCCGCACGCCCAGTTCGACGAGCCGGCCCAGGAGGGCGGCGGCGGCGTCCGTCGCGGGCGCCGCCCGGCGCTGGTCGTCCATGTCAGCCGTGCGCGCGCGGCGGGGTCTCGCCGTCGTCGTCCGCGGACGGGGTGGCCGTGCCCGATCCGCCGTGCCGCGACCGGCCGGGGCCGTCCTGGTCGGGATCCTCGGCGTCCAGGGCGGCGAGCTCGGCCTCGAGGCGGCGGATCCGCTCGTCCTGATCGCTGACCGATCCGATCCTGCCCAGGAAGTCGGGGTTGTCGTCCGGCGCTCGGTACGCGGGCGCGACACGGATGCGGCCGCGACCGACGACGAACCAGAGGATGCCGCCGAGCACCGGCAGCAGCACGACGATGAGCAGCCACACCGGCTTGGAGACGCCGCGGTGGCGCGTGGGCGACAGCAGGGCGCAGTCGACGATGCTGTAGACCCAGAACGCGATCAGCAGCAGCAGCGCCGGAAGGAGGATGCGCACCATCGTCCCATCCTAGGCGCGCGGGCACTGTACGAGCGCTGAGCGCGGGCCCCGTGGGAGGCCGTCCGCCGCGCGCGTAAGCTGGAGACATGCGTGCTCGCTCGGCCCTCGTCTACACGGTGCTTCGCCTGGCGGCGTTCCTCGTGCCGTTCGGATTGATGATGCTGCTGCCGGTCATGCGCGAGTACTACTGGCTGTCGGCGATCTTCGCGGCCCTCATCGGCCTCTCGCTGTCGATGCTGTTCCTGCGACGCCCCCTCGACGCCCTCACCTCCGGCCTCGCCGAGCGCCGTCGGCGCGTCCCGAGCGACGAGCAGGTCGAGGACGTCGCGACGGAGTCCGACGAGCGCTGACGCACGGAGCCGGGGCGGCGCGAGCCGGGTGCGGCGACGCTCAGGCGACGAACGCCCAGCAGAGGAACCCGGCGAGTCCGAGCGACGTCAGCGAGGTCAGGCTGAGCGCGACGACGAGCTCGCGCGGCGCGCGGTAGGTCCAGACGATGAGGATCGCGCACGCGGCGGGGATCAGGGCGAGCAGCGACAGCCACGCGATGGGATAGAACTGCGCGAGGAAGACCGCGATCGCGAAGGGCACGAGCACCAGCACTGAGAACAGCACCTGCGTGGCGCGACGGCCGATCCGCACCGTGAGGGTGCGCTTGCCGGCGAGGCGGTCCTGATCGATGTCGCGGATATTGTTGGCCAGCAGCACGGCGCAGGCGAGGAGCCCCGCGGCGACCCCGCCGAACCACGCCTCCTGGGGGACGGTCCCCGCCTGGACGAACGTCGTCCCGACGGTCGCGACGAGACCGAAGAAGACGAACACGAACAGCTCGCCGAGCCCCGCGTAGCCGTACGGTCGCTTGCCTCCCGTGTAGAACCACGCGGCGACGAGGCACGCCGCACCGATCAGCAGCATCCACCAGTGACCGGTGCGGACGACGATGGCGACGCCCGCGACGGCGGCGATCGCGAAGAAGGCCAGCGCCGCCGTGAGGACGGCGCGGGGCGACGCCTTACGAGAGGCGGTGAGCCGCGCCGGGCCGACCCGGTGGTCGTCGGTGCCGCGGATGCCGTCGCTGTAGTCGTTCGCGTAGTTCACACCGATCTGGATCGCCACCGCGACCACGAGGCAGCACAGCGCGATGACCCCGTGGAACGTGCCGTCGGGCAGCAGCGCCGCACCGGTGCCGATGACCACGGGGGCGACGGCGAGGGGCAGGGTGCGCAGGCGTGCGGCGCCGATCCAGTCGCCGAGGGTCGCCCGCGCGACGTGGCCGGGATCGCCCGAGACGCGGGCCTTCTGCGGGTTGCCCGAGACCGACCGGGGGTTCTGGCGCTGTGCGTGAGCCTTGCGGTTCGCCTTGACGGATCCGGAGTGCTTCTTCTTGCGGGTGCTGCCTGCCACCCGAGCATCCTATTCCGGCGCGGCCGGGGGCTTTCGTCAGGCGCCGGCCGCGCGGGCGCGGATGGCCGTGCGGTCGGGCTTGCCGCTGAGCAGCAGAGGCATCGGGTCGAGGTGCATGATCTCGCGGGGGCGGGCGGGCTTTCCGAGCTCGTCCTCCACGACGGCGCGCACCCGGGCGAGATCGGCCGACCCCGCGGTGACGACGACGGATGCCTGGCCCCAGCGCTCGTCGGGGACGGCGACGACGACGGCGTCCTCGAGCCCTGCGATCGACCGCACGGCCCGCTCGACGCGGTCGAGCGAGACGTTGACGCCGCCCGAGACGAGGACGTTGTCGAGGCGACCGGTCACCCGCACCCGGCCGTCGAACGTGCCCGCGTCGCCCGTGCGGTACCAGCGGGTGCCGTCGGGGTCGCGGATGAACGCGGCGTCCGTGCGCGCGGGGTCGCCCAGGTAGCCGTCGGCGAGAGTCGGGCCGGAGAGCTGCACCTCGGCATGCACGATGCGGACGCCCACGCCCTCGAGGGGCACGCCGTCATAGACGCAACCGCCCGCCGTCTCGCTCGACCCGTAGGTGCGGACGATGCGCACGCCCGCGTCCGCGGCGCGGGCGGCGAGCGCCGGGGCGAGGGCCTGCCCGCCCACGAGCACGGCCGCGAAACCCGCGAGCATCCGCGTCGCGGCGGGATAGTCGAGGACCGTCTGCAGCTGCGCGGGCACCAGCGACGTGAAGGTGGGCACGGGCGTGCCGCCGACGCTCGAGGCCATGGAGGCCGCGGCCGCCGCGAACGCCGACGCCGAGAAAACGCCCGAGAGGATCGCCGGCTCGCGACCGGCGACGAGGGAGCGGACGAGCACCTGGACGCCCGCGATGTAGCCGGGCGGCAGGGCGAGCAGCCACGCGCCCTCCCCGATCCGCTCCGCGGTGGCGAGGGCCGACGCCGTGAGCGCCGAGCGGCTGAGCGCGACCGACTTGGGGTATCCGGTGGAGCCGGAGGTCGTGACGACGACCGCCGTCCCGGCGGGCACCTCGGCGGGCAGCCCGTTCGCCCCGCCGGGCTCACGGTCGTGCGCGGCCCCGAGGGCGAGGGCGGGTCCGGCCCCGAGGACGGCATCGCGCAGTCCGCGCAGGACGGCCCGCGCGTCGGCCGGGTCGACGGTCGCCAGCCGCATCAGTAGTGGTAGGGGTAGGGCGACCAGTCCGGATCGCGCTTCTCGAGGAACGCGTCCCGCCCCTCGACGGCCTCGTCGGTGCCGTAGGCGAGGCGGGTGGCCTCACCCGCGAAGACCTGCTGGCCCATCAGGCCGTCGTCGATCGCGTTGAAGGCGAACTTCAGCATCCGGATCGCCGTCGGCGACTTGCCGAGGATCGTCCGCGCCATCGCGATCGCCTCGCGCTCGAGCTCGGCGTGCGGCACGACCCGGTTGACGGCGCCCATCTCGTACGCGCGCCGGGCCGAGTACTCCTCGGCGAGGAAGAACACCTCGCGGGCCACCTTCTGGCCCACCTGGCGCGCCATGTAGGCCGAGCCGTAGCCGGCGTCGAACGACCCCACGTCGGCGTCGGTCTGCTTGAAGCGGCCGTGCTCGGCGGATGCCACGGAGAGGTCGCACACGATGTGCAGCGAGTGACCGCCGCCCGCCGCCCACCCGGGGACCACGGCGATGACGACCTTCGGCATGAAGCGGATGAGCCGCTGCACCTCGAGGATGTGCAGACGTCCCGCCCGCGCCGTGTCGGGCGCCGTCGCGTCGTCGGCGGCGTAGGTGTAGCCGTCACGCCCACGGATGCGCTGGTCGCCCCCCGAGCAGAACGCCCATCCGCCGTCCTTGGGGCTCGGGCCGTTGCCGGTGAGCAGCACGACGCCGATCCGCGGGTCCTGCCGCGCGATGTCCAGCGCGCGGTGCAGCTCGTCGACGGTGTGCGGGCGGAAGGCGTTGCGCACCTCGGGCCGGTCGAAGGCGATGCGGGCGATCCGTCCGTCGACGGAGACGTGCGCGGTGATGTCGGTGTACTCGCCGCCGCCCGGGGCGAGCACCCACTCGGCCGGATCGAACAGCTCGGAGACGAAGGTGTCGGTCACCCGCCCAGCCTACGCGCGCACCCCGGCCGCGATCGGGGCGCCGCGGCTCGCCGCTAGGGTCGACGGGTGATCCTCGAACACGCGATCCTGCCCGTCCGACCGGGTCGTGACGACGACTTCGAGCGCGCCTTCGCGCGCGCTCGTCCCCTCATCCAGCAGCAGCCCGGATGCCGCTCGGTCGCGCTGCGGCGCAGCCTCGAGACCCCGTCCGCCTATCTCCTGCTCGTCGAGTGGGACAGCGTCGAGGCGCACACGGACGGGTTCCGCCGCTCGCCGGAGTACGAGCGCTGGCGGGAGCTGCTGCATCCGTTCTACGACCCCTTCCCGGTCGTCGAGCACTTCGTGGAGGTGACGGCGTGACGCGGGCCATCCGCACGCTGACGACGGCCGAGATCGGCACGGCCGCCTTCCTCGCCCTGCTGTGGGAGGCCGCCGGCGTCGAGACGGAGGAGCTGCGGCGCATCCGCGACGCCGAGCTGCCGACGCTGCGGGTGATCGGCGCCGTGTCCGCCGAGGTCGACGGCTTCGCGGCCTTCGATGAGCGCGATGGCCACCTCGAGCTGCACTACATCGCGGTGTCCGACACCGCCCGCGGGAGCGGCCTCGGCTCGCAGCTGGTCGACGCGGTCCGCCGCGCCGCGCCGCACCGCGAGCTCCACGCGGGGACGGACGACGACGCCGTCGAGTTCTACCGCCGAATTGGCTTTCGGATCACCCCGGCGCCGCGCGATGCGCGCTGGCCCGACCGGCCCCGCTACCTCTGCGCGGTCGCACCGCGTGGCGATGCGACCGACGAGACGGCGCCGCCCCGGCGCCCCGCCTGAGAAGGCCCGCTCGGCCGGTGCGCTCTGCCGGTGCGCTCGGCCCGGGGGCGTTCCGCGGGTGCGGGCGGCGTGGGACAATGAGGCACGGCGGATCCCACCCGAACGGATCCCGCCGGAAGGGCTCGTCGTGCAGATCAGAAACTCCTCCGACTGGCGGGACGCCCTCCCGTTCGAGCTCGCGGTGGCCGCCGCCGACGCCGTGCCCGGAGACGCGACCCGGTGCGCCGGATGCGGACCCGACAGCGAGCCCTGGCCGCGCGAGGCGCTCTGGGTCGTCAAGCACCGGCATCCGACGAATCCGGCCGGCTTCGTCCGCTTCTACTGCGCCGACCACAAGCCCGTCGCGAAGCTCGCCCCGGCTCCGGCCCCCGAGCGCGCCCGGCGTCCCCGGTCGGCCGTCGCCGCACCGCGCAAGGCCGCCGCGCCCACGATCCCCGAACGCCCGGCCGTGTTCTGCCCCGACTGCTTCGTGCAGGTGCCTGCGACGGGCGTCTGCGGGATGTGCGGCACGCAGGTCGCCTGACCCCCGCATGCCCGCGCTAGCGTGAAGGGATGAGCGCTCTCGAGGGCACCGTCGCACTGATCACCGGAGCATCCAGCGGGATCGGCGCGGCCACCGCCCGGGCCCTGGCTGCAGAGGGCGCCGCCGTGGCCCTCGTCGCACGCCGCGCCGACCGTCTGGACGCCGTCCTGGCCGGGATCGCCGCCGCGGGCGGCAGCGGCACCGCGATCGTCGCAGACATCACGGAGCGCAGCGAGGCCGACGCGGCCGTCGCCCGTGCCGTGGGGGAGCTCGGACGCCTCGACATCCTCGTCAACAACGCCGGCCTCATGCTCGTCGGGCCGATCGAGCAGGCGCCCATCGAGGAGTGGGACCGCATGATCGACCTGAACCTCACGGCGGCGCTGTCGATGACGAAGGCCGCGCTCCCCCACCTGCTGGCATCCGCCGAGGACGATCCGCGCCGCGTCGCCGACGTGGTGAACATCTCGTCGACCGCCGGCCGGCAGGTCAAGCGGGGGTCGGCCGTCTACAACCTCACCAAGCACGGGCTCGGCGCGTTCAGCGAGTCGTTCCGGCAGGAGTTCAGCGCCCGATACGTGCGCATGGCCCTCGTCGAGCCGGGCGCCGTCGACACCGAGCTGCGCGACCACATCCGCGACGGGGTACGCGAGGGCAACCTCGACCGGATGCGCACGCTCGACCCGCTGCAGGCGGACGACATCGCCGAGGCCGTCGGCTACATCGTCACCCGCCCGCGCCGCCAGACGATCAACGAGCTGCTGATCCGCCCCACGCTCCAGAACGACTGATCACCCGACCGGCTTCCGCCGGGGGCGTCCCCGGGGGCGGGTCGCGATCGGCCAGACTGATCCCATGAACGCGCCGAACCCGACCGCCGTGGTCCTCGCCGCCGCCGGAACGCTCCTCGTCGCGGGCTACGCCGCGTGGGCGGCGTTCCAGATCCTCGTGCTCAGCCCCTCCGCGGCAGTGCCCGGGATGCCGATCGAGGCGATCCACGCCGAGATGACCTCCGCCCAGCAGTGGAACGGGCCGCTGAACGTCTACCTGACGCTCGGCGTCGGCGTCCTGCTGGCCGTCGGCGTGTTCCTCGTCGTCGTGTCGACGGGGATGCCGCCCACCGCGACGGTCGTCGCCTACCTGGCGCTTCTCGTGCTCGGCGCTCCCGGCTACTTCTTCGCCTCGTTCGGCGTCCGGATGGGCGTCGCCGACACGTTCGCCACCACCGGCGCCGACCACTCGCCGTGGGCGGTCCCGCTGCACCTCGTGAGCCTCGCCGCGCTCGTCGCACTCCTCGCCGTCGGCGTCTCGAGCCTGGTCCGGGGTCGCCGGCAGCCGGCATAGCCCACGCCGCCCGCCGGGTTACCGGCCCGTCGTCGGAGAGGAGGGGCGGGTGTCGCCTCCGGCGCCGCACGGACCCCACCCGCACCACCGTTCCGACGACCCGCCCGCCTCCGCCGCCCGCCGTCGACTCCGAGCGGGCAGGATGAGGTCATGCCCACCCTCGCCGACTTGTGCGCGTCGGCGCACGTCGTCTCCCTCCCCCTGGTGACCCGCTTCCGCGGCGTGGACCACCGCGAGGCCGTGCTGTGGGAGGGCCCGGAGGGCTGGACCGAGTTCTCCCCCTTCCTCGAGTACGACGACGCCGAGGCTTCGGCATGGCTCGCCGCAGCCCTCGACTTCGGATGGCGACGTCAGCCCGCGCCGGTGCGCAGCGTCGTCCCGGTCAATGCGACGGTGCCCGCCCTCCCCGCCGACGAGGTGCCGGCCGTGCTCTCGCGGTTCGACGGCTGCCGGACGGCGAAGGTCAAGGTCGCCGAGCGCGGCCAGGGCCTCGCCGACGACGTGGCGCGCGTGCGGGCCGTGCGCGAGGCGATGGGGCCGGAGGGCCGCATCCGGCTGGACGCGAACGGCGGGTGGAACGTCGACGAGGCCGAGCACGCCGCGCACGCGCTCGCCGAGTTCGACCTCGAGTACCTGGAGCAGCCGTGCGCCACGGTCGACGAGCTCGCGGAGCTGCGGACCCGGATCGCCGATTGGGACATCCCGATCGCCGCGGACGAGAGCGTGCGCAAGGCGGCGGACCCGCTGGCCGTGGCGCGGGCGGGCGCGGCGGACCTGCTCGTCGTGAAGGCCCAGCCGCTGGGCGGCGCGCGGCGCGCGCTGCGGATCGTCGCCGAGGCCGGGATGCCCGCCGTCGTCTCCAGCGCCCTCGACACGAGCGTGGGCCTCGCCATGGGGCTGACCCTCGCCGCTGCTCTCCCCGACCTGCCGTACGACTGCGGGCTCGGCACCGCCTCGCTCCTCGCGGCGGACGTCACGTCCGAGCCGCTGCGCCCCGAGCGGGGAGCCCTGGCAGTGCGGCGCGTGACGCCCGACCCCGCCCTGCTGGAGGCGCATGCCGCGGGCGGCGACCGACGCGACTGGTGGCTCGCCCGCATCGAGCGGTGCCACGCCCTGCTGCCCCCGGACGGGGACGCCGCGACCGGCTGAGCGCGGCTCAGTCGACGTCGACCAGCGCGACGACGATCCGGGTGATGCGCTCGTTGAACAGCGCGGTGGCCTCCTCCGCCGAGCGCTCCTCGATCGCCGCGCGCACGCACGTCTCGACGTTGATGTCGAGGATCAGCTGGGCGAGCTCCGGCACGCCCACCCGCAGGCGGAATCCGTAGGTCGCGACGACGTGCGCGATGATGTCCTCGACGCGCTGCTGCAGCACGCCCTGCCAGGCCAGGTACGCGGCGCCGAGGCGGGCGTCGCGGAGCGCCTGCGTGCGGATCTCGCTCATGAGCTGAGGCTCCATCTGCTGATCGATCGACGCTCCGACCAGCTGACGCACGAGGGTGGGCGGATCCACGACCTCGCCGGGCCGCAGGTCGCGGACGCGCACCGTGACCTCGTCCAGCTTCTGCTCCGCGAGGTGCGTGATCAGGGCGAGGAACAGCTCGTCCTTGGAGTCGAAGTTCGAGTAGAAGGCGCCGCGCGTGAAGCCGGCACGCTCGCAGATCAGCTCGACGGAGGCGGCATCCATCCCGACCTCGCCGAAGACCTCGTGCGCGGCATCGAGCAGGCGCGCGCGCGTCTGCTCGCGGCGGCGCGAACCCGCGCGCGACGTGGTCTCCATCTCGGCTCCTCCTCGGGCCATGATTCACATCGACTCCCCAGGATGACGGGGAGGATGCCTCTCAGAATACACCCGCGTATCCGATACAGTGTTGTATCGAGACCTTCCCCGACGTTCCCGGAGCACCTGTGTCCACTCTCCTCTCCTCTCTCGGCCGCTGGTCGTACCGTCACCCCTGGCGGGTCCTGGTCGCCTGGCTCCTCCTCCTCGGCGTCGTCGTCGGCACCGTCGCGGGCGGGATCGCCGCCGGCGCCGTGAAGGGCTTCGACAACTCCTTCTCGATCCCCGGCACGGAGGGCGAAGAGGGCATCCAGCTGCTGAACCGCACGTTCCCCCAGGCGAGCGGGACGAGCGCGCAGTTCGTCGTCGTCGCCGCCCCCGGAGACCGCATCGACGCCGAGCCGTACCGCACGGAGATCGGTGACACCGTCACCCATCTCGACACGCTCGACGGCGTCCTCGCGGTGACGGACCCGTTCGACGACCGGGTGTCCGGCATGCTCAGCGACGACGGGCAGGCCGCCCTGATCCGGCTGCAGTTCGCGGGCAACGTCACCGACGTGCCGGCGGCCACGAAGACCGCACTGGAGGATGCCTCGGCGAGCCTCGGCGCACAGCTGCCGGCCGGCTCGACGGTCGTCGTCGGCGGCGACCTGTTCTCGACCTCGCTCCCGGGCCTGTCCCTCGTGGAGATCGCCGGCGTCCTGATCGCCCTGTTCGTCCTGATCGTCACGTTCCGCTCGTTCGCGGTGGCGTGGTTCCCCCTCGTCAGCGCCCTCATCGGCGTGGCGCTGGCCGTCGTCCTCATCTATCTCTCCACGGCCGTGGCGACCGTCTCCTCGACGACGCCGATGCTCGCGATCATGCTGGGCCTCGCCGTCGGCATCGACTACGCACTGTTCATCGTCGCGCGGCATCAGGATCAGGTCCGCAGCGGCATCGAGCCAGAGGAGTCCGCCTCACGGGCCACCGGCACGGCCGGGTCGGCGGTGCTGTTCGCGGGCGTCACCGTCCTCATCGCCCTCATCGGGCTCAGCTTCGCGGGCATCCCCTTCCTCACGACGATGGGCATCGCCGCGGCGGGCGCCGTCGCCGTCGCCGTCCTCGTCGCCGTCACCCTCACCCCCGCCCTGCTCGGCTTCGCGGGGCCGCGTGTCGCGGGCTGGGGCCGCGGTCTCGGCCGCGGCGTCGCGATCCGTCGGCCCCGTCGCGGCGCGCCCTCGGCGTCGGCCGACGCAGCCGACGACGACGCGCCGCGACCGACGGCGGCCTCGACCCCGCGCCAGAACCGCTGGGCGCTGCTCGTGACGCGGCATCCGATCGTGACGACGATCGCCGTCGTGGTGACGCTCGGCGTCGTCGCGATCCCCGCGGCGAGCCTCCAGCTCGCGCTCCCGAACGCGGGGATGCAGCCGACGTCGAGCCAGGCACGCCAGGCGTACGACCTCACCGCCGAACACTTCGGACCCGGCGCCAACGGTCCGCTCATCCTTACCGGGACCATCGTCACCTCGACCGACCCCCTCGGCCTGATGGCCGACCTGAAGACCGCGGTGGAGCGGATCCCCGGCGTCAAGGAGGTGGTCGTCGCGACCCCCAACGAGACCGCCGACACGGGACTCGTGCAGATCGTGCCCACGACCGGGCCGGCCGACCCCGCCACCGCCGACCTCGTCCGCACCCTCCGCGCCCACCACGACGAGTGGCTGAAGACGTACGGCGTGGACCTCAAGGTCACCGGGTACACGGCCATCGCCATCGACATCTCCGACCGTCTCGGCGCCGCCCTGTTCCCGTTCGGCCTGTTCGTCGTCGGTCTGTCGTTCGTGCTCCTCATGATCGTGTTCCGGTCGATCTGGGTGCCGCTGAAGGCGACGCTCGGATACCTGCTGTCGATCCTCGCCGCCTTCGGCGTGGTGGCGGCCGTCTTCGAGTGGGGCTGGATGGCCGACGCCCTGCATGTCACACGCACCGGCCCGGTGATCAGCTTCATGCCGATCATCCTCATGGGCGTCCTGTTCGGCCTGGCGATGGACTACGAGGTCTTCCTCGTCTCGAGGATGCGCGAGGACTTCGTCCACGCCCGGCGCGCCGCGCGGGCATCCGGCGAACGCGTCGCTGCGCGGACGCTCGCGCTCGACGCGATCCGCAGCGGCTTCACCGCCTCGGCCCGCGTCGTGACGGCCGCCGCGGTCATCATGTTCGCCGTGTTCGCCGCGTTCGTCCCCGAGGGCGACACCTCGATCAAGCCGATCGCGCTGGGGCTCGCCGTCGGCATCGCCGTCGACGCCTTCCTCGTGCGGATGACGCTCGGCCCCGCCGTCATGGCGCTCCTCGGCGACAAGGCCTGGTGGATGCCCCGCTGGCTCGACCGGATCCTGCCGCACTTCGACATCGAGGGCGAGGCCGTCGAGCGTGAGCTCGCGCTCGCCGACTGGCCCGAGCCGGGATCTCGCGCGGCGCTGGTCGGCGAGGACGTCGCCGTCCATGTGGAGCGCGGCGGAGCGGGCGATGTCGACCTGTTCTCCGGTGCGGACTTCCGCGCCGAGGAGGGCGACACCCTCGTCGTGACCGCCGCCGACCCGCGGGCATCCCGGGCGTTCGCCCTCATGATCGCGGGCCGGGTGGCTCCGAGCACGGGTCGGCTGCGCGTGGCCGGTCACCTGTTGCCGGGGCGCGCCGCGTGGGTGCGGGCGCACGTCTCGGTCGCGCTGCTGGACGGATCGCCCGATCCGCTGCGCGAGCTGCGGCGAGCGCTGGCGGGGCGCACCCGCCTCGTCGCGATCGACGGGCTCGACACGCTCACGGGCGCGGAACGGGATCAGGCCGCCGCGCTCCTGCGCGACGCCGCCGAGCGACTCTCCCGCCGCTCGTCGGACGCGCTCACTCTGGTCGTCTCCGCACGTCGCGACGGCCCGGCCCTCGAGCTCCTCGCCGAGGCGCACCGTCCGGGTGTCATCGCCCTCTCGCTCGCCCCGGCCCCCGAGAGCCCCCTCTCCGCCCCGGTTCCGCCCTCGTCCCCGACCCAGGTGATCTCATGACCCTTCCCTTCGAGCGCGCACGCTCCCGCCGCCCCGTGACGTGGCTGACCCTCCTCGGCATCCTCCTGCTGCCCGTCGTCATCGGCGGCATCCTCGTCGCCGCGCTGTACAACCCCGTGGACCGGCTCGAGGGGATGCGCGCCGCGATCGTGAACAACGACGAGCCCGTCACCATCAACGGCCAGTACGTCCCGCTGGGGCGCCAGCTCACGGCCGGCCTCGTCGAGGGCTCGGACGATCTGCCGAGCAACCTGGACTGGACGATCTCCAACACCGAGGATGCCGCGCAGGGCCTCGCCGACGGCACGTACGACGCGGTCGTCACGATCCCGGCGAACTTCTCCGCCGCGGCGACCTCGACCGCGGGTGCCTCCGACGGATCCGGCGGCACGCCCGAGAAGGCGACGATCCGGGTGCAGACGCCGCCCGACGGGCGCATCGTGGACGGCGCCATCACGTCGCAGCTGTCGCAGGCCGCGGCATCTGTCATGGGTCAGCAGCTGTCCAGCACGTACCTCGAGAACGTGTTCCTCGGCTTCACGACACTCGGCGACAAGCTGGGCGAGGCCGCCGACGGGGCGCACCAGCTCGCCGACGGCGCGCATCAGGCCGCGACCGGCGCGGCGAAGCTGCCCGACGGGGCGACCCAGCTCGCCTCCGGCGCGACGCAGCTCGGCGACGGAGCATCCCAGCTCTCCTCGGGGCTCGGGCAGCTGGCGGACGGCACGCGCACCGCGGCGGACGGCGCCGGTCAGCTCGCCGGCGGCGCACGCACCGCCCAGGGACAGATGACGTCGACGGCGGACGGCACGCTCGGGGGCGCCGCGGCGACCAGCACGCGCTTCGCGTCGGATGCCGCGGCCGCCACGGTGCGCCTGGCGACGACCTACCAGGGCCTGCTGGCGCAGAACAGCTGCACCGCCCCGACGACGCCGGAACAGGTCGCCACCTGCACCGCGCTCGGCGCCCTCGCCGCCGACGTGCAGAGCGCGGCCACGAACGCGGGATACGCCTCGGGGTACGCCTCCGGCGTCCAGGGCGGGCTCGCCGAGCTCGCGGGCGGCGTCGGCCGACTCGCCGAGGGCGCCGACGGGCTGCAGTCGGGGCTCGGGACGATCGCCGGTCACCTCGACGAGTCGGCGACCGGGGCGACCGGCATCGCGACCGGGGCAGGTCAGCTCGCCGACGGGGCGACCCAGCTCGCGGACGGCTCCCAGACCCTGTCGGACGGCGTGGCCCAGCTAGCGACGGGAACCTCGTCGCTCGCGGACGGCCTCACCCAGGCATCCCGCTCGCTGCCCTCGTACACGCAGCAGCAGGCGACCGACCTCGCGTCGGTGGTCGCCGACCCGGTGACGGCGGAGGGGACGAGCACCAACATCTTCGGTGCGTCGGCCATCCCGCTGCTGGCGATGCTCGCGCTGTGGTTCGGCGGCCTCGCCTCGTTCGTGGCGCTGCAGGCCGTGCCGCGCCACGCCCTGAGCTCGCGCCGCCCGTCGGTGCTGCTCGCGCTGCGCAACCTGGCGCCCGCCGCGGTCATCGGCGCGCTGCAGGGTCTGCTCGTCGCCGTGGTGGTCCAGCTCGCGGCGCAGTACGACCCCGGCGTGTGGGCGGGCTTCGCGGGGCTCGCGGTCGTCGCGGGCGTCTCGTTCGCCGCGGTGAACCAGGCCCTCGTGGCGGTGTTCGCCGGCGCCGGGCGCTGGATCGGGGCGCTGGTCGGCGTCCTCGCGGTGGCGACCGGGATCGTGTCGACCGTGCCGGGCATCCTCTCCGCGATCGCCTCGCTCATGCCGACGACGCCTGCGTACACGGCGATGCTCGCCGTGCTCACCTCGTCGGGCGGGCTCGGCGCCGGCCTCGCCGGGATGATCGTCTGGGCGGCCCTCGCCTTCGTGGTCACCGTCATCGCGGTGGCCCGTCGCCGCACCGCCACGGCCCGCATGCTGCTGGAGCCCGCCCCCGCCCTCGCCTGACCCCCCGGCCGGGTCCGGGGCCGGGGTCCGGGCCCGGGGCCCGGGGGTCGGGCTTCGGGTCCCGCACCTCTGCCGAGTGTCCACGACCCGCGGCGCGACAGGTGGTCGATCCCGCATGTCGTGGACACTCGACCCCGCCCGAGGGTACCCCGCCCGAGGGTGCCCCGCCCGAGGGTGCCCCGCCCGAGGGTGCCCCGCCCGGCGAAGGCAGGCGCGAAGCCCGCCCGGGCGACGATCCCGTCGAATCCCCGCCGCAGGCCATCCCACCAGCCGAGTGTCCACGACCCGCGGCGCGACGGGTGGTCGATCCCGCATGTCGTGGACACTCGACCCCGCTGCACGGAGGGCGAGGCGCGGGCGTTCGCGCGCCGGAAAGAGGGTCCTCCACCTGCGGGGAGATCGGCGTTCTGTCCACAGATCGCGCGGCGGGCGGTCTGCGCGTTGGGCGGATCCGGTCCACTGGATGCCATGCAGCCGACACCGCTTCCCCTCGAGATCCAGGGCGTGCCGTTCCGGGTCCGCGACGCGGAACTCCTCGGCGTGCCCGCGGGACGATTGCGGGCCACGGACCTCTTCGCCCCGTACCGAGGCGTGCGGGCGCCGCACGCGACCCCGATGTCGACCGTCCTCGATCGGTGCGTCGTCCTCGAGCCCCGCCTGAGCGGCGCCCACGTCTTCAGCCACCTCACGGCGGCGGCACTGTGGGGCATGCCGTTGCCCGCCTGGTGCGCACACGAACCGCTCGACCTCTCGGCGTTGCCCGGCACCCGTGAGCCGCGCCTCCCGGGCATCCGAGGACATCGTCTGCGACTACGGCACGATGAGCTGACCCTCGCGCAAGGAATGCCCGTTCCCCACCCGACCGTGGTGTGGGCGCAGTGCGGGCGGATGCTGCGACTGGACGATCTGATCGTGCTCGCCGATCACCTGCTGAACGAGGATCGGACAGCGGATGACCTCGCCCAAGCCATTCGCCCGGGCGTCCGCGGCGCGGTGACCCTGCGGGCCGCCGTGGCCGAGGCGCGGGTGGGGTCCGAGTCGCCGCGCGAGACGCTCACTCGCCTCGCGCTCGTTCGGGGAGGCCTCCCCGAACCCGAGCTCAACATGGAGCTGCGCGGACCCGACGGTCGATTCATCGCCCGACTCGACCTGGCCTATCGACAGTGGCGCGTCTGTGTCGAGTACGACGGTCGCCAGCACGCCGACGGCGACCAGTTCCGTCGCGACGCGGATCGATGGGCCGAGATTGAGGCCAACGGATGGGTGATCGTTCGTGTGCTCGCGCACCACTTCTCGGATCCCGGACGTCTCATCGTCGGGCGGACGCGCGCAGCCCTCGCCGCTCGCGGATATCGCGCCTGACACGCACCGACGGTCCGCTCCCCGCCGCCTCGTGTTCGCGCTCCGCCCCTTCCGGACGCTCTCCCCCTCCTCCCGCCGTCTTCACGCCCGGCTTCCGCCACCGCCGAGTGTCCACGACACGCTGCGGCAGCACCCCGGCGCACCGCGCGTCGTGGACACTCGGCAGATGTGCGCGGGGCGCCGGGCGGGTGCGGCGGACGGGCGCGCGCGAGCGCGGGCACGCCGGAAGGCTACGCGGATGCCCGGCGCCGCGCCCCAGGCCGCACACCCGCCGAGTGTCCACCACACGCCGCCGCAGCACCCCGGCGCGCCGCGCGTCGTGGACACTCGGCAAGCGTGCGCGGGGCGACCCCGACGACCCAGGCGGCGGGGCGACCCGGGCGGGGATCAGGTCAGGCCGCTGTAGACGTGCAGACCCTTGAAGAACATGTTCACGATCGTGAAGTTGAACATCACGGCCGTGAAGCCGATGATCGACAGCCATGCGGAGCGGGTGCCCCGCCAGCCGCGGGTCGCGCGCGCGTGGATGTAGCCGGCGTAGAGCACCCAGATGACGAAGGTCCACACTTCCTTGGTGTCGAAGCCCCAGTAGCGGCCCCATGCGTCGTTCGCCCAGATCGAGCCGGCGATGAGGGTGAAGGTCCAGAAGATGAAGCCGATGATCGCGAAGCGATACGCCAGCGACTCGAGCATGTCGGCGGAGGGCAGGGTCCGCAGGAACCGGGGGCCGGTGCGCACCGGCGCCCCCGACGAGGTCGGCGCACCCGTAGCGACGGCCGCGGCATCCGAGACATCCCTGCGAGCGGCATCGTCGGCGGCGACCGCCAGACGCTCGCGCCGGGCCTGCAGCAGCTGCATCACCGACAGGGCGAACGCGAGGGCGAACAGCGCCGTCGCGAGCGACGCGACGAACACGTGGATGACGAGCCAGACGCTCTTGAGCGGATCGGCGAGCGGCACGACCACGGTGTAGAACCAGATCGCCGTCGCCCCCAGCAGCACCGTGACCAGTCCCGTGATGAACGTCCCGAGGAACCGCAGGTCGTACCGCAGCAGGACGACGAGGTACACCGCGACGATCAGCATCGTCCCCGTGAGGGCGAACTCGTACATGTTCGACCACGGCACGCGGCCGGCCGCGATCCCGCGGGTGATGTCGGCGGCGACGTGGAAGAGGAAGCCCAGGACCGTCAGCGACGTGCCGATGCGCGCCCACAGGTACCGGCGCCGCGCCGCGGGGCGCGCCTCGAGGTCGGTCGCGGCGATCTCCTCCTCGGCGCGGACACGCGAGATCGAGGACCCGCCCGCGGCCTCGCCGGATCCGCCCGCGGACGCTGCCCCGACCCCGACGAGGTGGCGGTCGGCGGATGCCCGCGACGCGGCATCCTTCGCCTTCACGGCCAGGTCGGAGCGCCGGGCCAGGTCGACGGCGTAGGCGACGAACGCCAGGGCGTAGATCGCGATCGTCGTCCAGACCAGGAGGACCGAGACGCTGTCGAGCGAGGGTTCGGCTGCGGGCATGCGGTTCAGTCTACGCGGGGGCTCACGCGCCCGGCCGGTCGGCGTCGGCGGTCGGCGAGCCGACGCCCGCGTCGTCGAGGGCCTTCCCGTGCTCGCGCACGAGCTCGGCGACCGCGACGGCGATGGCGGGGTCCTCGCCGCGGGCGAGACCCGCGTACTCCAGCGCGATGCCGCCCTCGGTCGGGGTCGCCTTGACCCACATCCGCCGCCGCGGCACGAACAGGGCCGCGAGCAGTCCGAGCAGTGCGATCACGGCGAAGACGAGCACGAACGGCGCGCCCACGTCACGGTGCACCGAGAGCGACACGTAGCGCTTCACCTGTTCGGGCGCACCCCCGGCGGTCGCGTCCTCCAGCGTCACGGTGCCCAGGCCGTCGGGCAGGTCGACGGTCTTCCCGGGCTCGAGCTCGAGCGACGCGACGTCGATCGAGCGCCCGGTGAGCTGCGTCATCCCCGAGGTGTCCAGCGCGTAGACGTTGCGCGGCGTGCCGTCGTCGATGCCGAGGTCGCCGATGTACACGTCGAGGGTCAGGAGCGGATTGGCGAGAGCCGGGTAGATCGACGTGAAGGCGCCCGAGTGCAGGGTCGCCGCGGTCGGATAGAAGAATCCGACCAGACCGAGCTGCTCCTTCTGCCCGTCCCGGGTGATCCCGTCGGGGACCTTCACGACGCCGAGCGAGGTCATGCTCGTGTCCTGCGGCAGGAACTCGACGTCCTCGCGGAAGACGACCTCGCCCGCGGCGTTGCGCACCGTGATCGTCGGCGCGTATCCATTGCCCATCAGGTAGACGCGGTCTCCCGCCATATCGATGGGGTGGTTCACACGGATGGTCTTCTGCTCCGGGTCGTGACCGGGTTCGCGCGTCGTCAGGTGCGCGGCGAAGTCGCCCGCCATGCCCTGCCCGGCCTGCCCGACGGGAACGTACGAGACGTCGAACCTGTCGAGGGTCAGGGAGTAGGGCGGGAGGTCCTCGGTGTCGACGAATCGGCCGGGATTGAACGAGGTGTAGCCCAGAGCGAGGGAGTTCACGAAGTTGTCGCCCTCGACGACGACGGTCTGCCCCGTGTAGGTGAGACCGCCGCCGACGCCCACCGACAGCAGCACGCCGACGAGCGCGGCGTGGAAGACGAGGTTGCCCGTCTCGCGCGCGTACCCGCGCTCCGCGGAGACGGATGCCATGCCGGCGGCGCGCCCCGTGGCGGGCCCGTCGTACCGCTCGACGCGGTATCCGCCCTTGCGCAGCTGGGTCTGGGCGAGGTCGATCGCGCGCGCGGCCGCCGACGCCGCGGCGTCCGCGTCGGCGCCCGGGAGCGCCCGGAACGCCTCCGCGTGGTCGTCCAGGCGCGAGAGCCGGACGGGTGTGCGGGGCGGCCGGGCACGCAGCGCCTTCGCGTGGTGGGTCGTGCGCGGGATCACGCAGCCGATCAGCGAGATGAACAGCAGGATGTAGATCGCCGAGAACCAGGCCGACGAGTAGACGTCGAACAACTGCAGATGATCGAGCACCGGGTAGAGGTCCGGGTTGTCGACCTTGAACTGGGAGACCCCGTTCGGGTCCGCGGTGCGCTGCGGGACGATCGAGCCCGGGATCGCGGCGATCGCCAGCAGGAGCAGCAGCACGAGAGCGGTGCGCATGCTGGTGAGCTGCCGCCATCCCCACCGCAGCCAGCCCACGAGGCCGAGCGCGGGCGAGACGGGCCCCGACGGCTCCCCGGCGTCGGCGTGGTCGGTGGGCCGGAGGGGGTCGGTGGCGTCGACCACGTCAGAGCGGGAGCTGGACACTGCCGATCACCCCCTGGAGCTGGGACATCACGGAGGTCCACACCCCGGTCACCATGAGCAGGCCGAGTGCGACGAGCAGCAGTCCGCCCAGGATGTTCACCGTCCGGATATGCCGGCGCAGGAATGCGACGGAGCGGGTCGCCCAGCCGAACCCCAGCGCGAGCAGGAGGAAGGGGATGCCGAGGCCGAGCGAGTACGCGACCGCGAGGACGACGGCCCGTGCCGGGTCGCCCCCCGTCAGCGAGATCGACAGGATCGCGGTGTAGGTCGGGCCGATGCAGGGCGCCCAGCCGATGCCCATCGCGATGCCGAGGAGGGGCGCGCCGACGAGGCCCAGCCCCGAACGCACCTGCGGCTTGACGACCCGCTGGGCGAAGCCGAACACCCCGAGGAACACGAGGCCCATGAGGATGACGACCACGCCCAGCACGCGCGTGATCGCGTCCTGGTACTGGAGGAAGAACCGGCCGACGGACCCCGCGAGCACGCCCATGGCGACGAACACGACGGTGAAGCCGGCGATGAACAGCAGCACGCCGCCGAGGAGCCGACCGCGCCCGCCGCGCGCGGGGCGTCGCCGATTCCGCGCGGACGCATCGACGGCGCCGCCGAGGAAGCCCAGATATCCGGGCACGAGCGGAAGGACGCACGGCGAGAGGAAGGACACGAGCCCGGCCAGGACCGCGATCGGGAGGGCGAGCCAGAGCGCCCCGTCGAAGACGATCGATCCGGCGCTCACGGGGTGCGTCTCCGCGCCGCGCTCACGAGGCCTCCGCCGCGACGCTGGTGACGACGGTGCGCAGGTTCGACTCGCTGTCGACCTGGCCGATGAAGCGCGCCGCGACACGCCCCTCGCGGTCGAGCACGAGCGTGATGGGCACCGACTGCAGCGGGGTCCACGCGGCGAAGGCGAGGCGCAGCTCGGCGTCCTCCTTGGCGAGCAGCGAAGGGTACGTGATCCCGTACGTCTGCTCGAACGCCGTCGCCTGCTCGGGTCCGTCGTAGATGTTCACCCCGAGGAAGTGCGCCCCGAGGTCGGCCGTCGCCTGCGACGTCCCCTCCAGGACGGGGGCCTCCGCGCGGCACGGACCGCACCCCGCGTACCAGAAGTTGAGGACGAGCACCTCGCCGGCATAGTCGGCGCTGCCGACGGTGGAGCCGTCCACCGCGGTTCCGGTGAAGGCCACGGCGTCGCCGCGCTCGGCCGCGGGGATCTCCTGCACGCGTCCGTCGCCGGAGATGAAGCCCTTGTTGCTGCCCTGCTGGTACGAGTCGATGAGGTCGTCGTTCGCGCTCGTGCACGCCGCGAGGCCGAGGACGAGCGCGCCGGCGGCGAGGGATGCGGCGAGCGCGCGGCCGAGTCGGCCGGGCGCCCGCGAGGAGAGCCCGGTCATACCGCCCCCACATCGATGCCGTGGGCGGTCGACGCCGGCTCGACGTAGCCGACCTCGCGCCAGGCCGTGCCCCGCCGCTCGAAGCTGGTGATGCTCGAGAGGGCGCATCGGCGCCGGCGCGGATCGTGCCGGAGGCGTTCGCCGGCCACCGCGAGGTGGGTGATCCAGATCGGCAGCTGGTGCGACACGATCACGACGTCGCCCGAGGGCACGGCGTCCCACGCGTCGCGCATCGCCGCATCCATCCGTTCGACCACCTCGAGGTAGGGCTCGCCCCAGCTCGGGATGTCGGGATCGGTCAGGTACCGCCAGTTCGCCGGGTTGAGCACGGCGCGCTTCATCCGTTTGCCTTCGAAGACGTTGGTCGGCTCGATGACGCGCTCGTCGATCACGGGATCGAGCCCGAACGCGGCGCGGAAGGGCTCCGCGGACTCGCGGGTGCGCTGCAGCGGGGAGGCATGCAGTGCCGTGACGGGCCGGCCCGACGCGCGCAGGTGATCGGCGGCGGCCTGCGCCATCTCGCGCCCGGCGTCGCTCAGGCGGAACGCCGGCAGCCGCCCGTACAGCACGCGGTCGGGGTTGTGGACCTCCCCGTGGCGCACGAGGTGGAGGCGATCGGCGGGCACCCGCCAAGTCTACGGGGGCGGGGTCTGTGGACGGGCTGGGAGGCTCAGGCGACGTCGGTGTCGGCGCGGCGTCCGCGCAGCTGGCGCACGCGTGCCGCGGTGAACCAGACGAGCGCCGCCGCGACCGCCGCAATCACGACGTACTGCAGAACGCCCGCGTACTCCTCGACGATGTGCCACTGCTCACCGAGGAAGAAGCCGGACAGCACGAACACGGCGTTCCAGACGAACGAGCCCGCCAGCGTCAGCAGGCCGAAGCGCCACAGCGGCATCCGGGTCACCCCCGCCGGGATCGAGATGAGACTGCGGAAGATGGGGAGCATCCGGCCGAAGAACACCGCCTTGCCGCCGTGCCGGGCGAACCAGGCGACGGTGCGGTCGACGTCCTCGACGTGCAGGAGCGGCATGCGCCGGGCGAGGGCGCGAAGGCGCGGCAGACCGAGCCACGCGCCGAGCCCGTAGAGCGCGAAGGCGCCGACGACGGAGCCCGCCGTGGTCCACAGAAGCGCCTCGGCGAGGGTGAACGAGCCGCGTGCGGCCGCGAGACCGGCCATCGGCAGGATGGCCTCGCTCGGCAGCGGCGGGAAGAGGTTCTCCAGCGCGATCGCGAGGCCCGCGCCGGGCGCTCCGATGAGGTGCATGAGGCCGACCACGCCGTCGACGAGAGCGGTGAGCCAGGAGCCGTCCGGGGTCGTCATGCCCTCGACGCTACGGGCGGCAGGTGACGGGAACCTGGACGGATGCCGGACGGCGGGCCCCGCCGCCGGTCCGGGGCGGGGCGGCGCGGATGCCCCGCACGGGAGGTCCCGGACCGGTCACCGTCCGGTGCCCGGGCACCGGAAAGTGCCCTCTCGTGTGGTCAGACCACGCTGTCTAGCGTGGAATCGGACGCCAGGTCGGCGACCCGGTCGGCCCGCCGACCGTCCCTCACGGAGAGAACCATGTACGTCATCACCGGCGCCGACGGCCAACTGTCGGGAAAGATCATCGAGAACGTCCTGCGCGAGGACGACGGCGACCAGGTGATCCTCACCTCGCCGGTGCCCGAGCGCATCGCCCCCGAGCGGGTCGAGCGGTGGACGGCGCGGGGAGTCACGATGCGCACGGCCGACTACGCCGACCCGGAGGGCCTGGTCCGCGCGTTCGACGGAGCCGACGTCGGATTCATCGTGTCCGGCATGATCGTCGGCGAGGTGCGCCAGCAGCAGCACCGCAACGCCGTCGACGCCTTCGCGAAGGTCGGCGTCGACCGCATCGTCTACTCCTCCTTCCTCGGTGCGGATGCCGAGGAGACGACCCAGGTCGTGACGGTCGACCACCACGCCACCGAGGAGTACATCCGCGCGTCGGGCCTGACCTGGAACGTCTTCCGCGACAACCTCTACCTCGAGAACTACCTGTATGCGTTCGGCCAGATCGCCCTCGACGAGGGGCGCTGGCGTACCTGCGCCGGCGACACGCAGGCGACCCTCGTGGCCAAGGACGACTGCGCCGCGGTCGCGGCGGCGCTCATCCTCGGCCGCGGCGAGCGCAACCGCGGCTACGACGTGACGGGGCGGGAGCTCATCAGCGTCGGCGAGATCTGCGCACTCGTCGCGGAGCGCTCCGGCATCCCGCTCGTCTACGACTCGATGCCCGAGGACGACCTGTACGCCTACTACGACTCGCTGCACATCCCGCGCACGGCGACGGGCGACTTCTCCCGCTCGCCCTACCCGTGGTGCAGCGAGGACATCGTCACCAACGAGGCCGCCATCCGCGACGGCGTGATGTCGCGCCTCTCCGGCGACGTGGAGCTGCTCACCGGGCGCGCACCGAAGACCGTGCACGACCTGATCGACGCCGCCGCCGCGCAGTGGCGGCTGCCCGCCACCCGCTGATCCGGACCTATGCCGCCGCGCACCTCACCCGTCGAGGTGCGCGGCGGCGTCGTAGCGCGCCCGGGCGCTCTCGACGACCGCCATGTTGTCCCTCGACCACGCGCACAGCACGTCGATGGGCTCGAGGGCTCCCCGGCCCAGGGCGGTGAGGGCGTACTCGACGTGGGTGACCCGCCCCGGATGCACCGTGCGCGAGACCATCCCGTCGCGCTCGATCGAGCGCAGGGTCTGGGTGAGCATCTTGCGCGAGACCCCGGGCAGCTGCCGTTCGAGCCGACCGAAGTGGAGCGGGCCCTGAAGCTGGAGAACCCGCATGACCGCGAGGGTCCAGCGGTCGGAGATGCGCGCGAGGACGTCGCGCGCGGGATCTCGTCGACCTCGCTCTCGCGGGACGACGGCGCGTGGGATACGGACACCCCTCCATCGTCCGCTCCCCGCCCGCCCTCTCGCAACCGCACCCACCGCCTCGTGAGACCGCCCGAATGTGACCTGAACCGCCCGATAAGCGTGCATTCGCGCAGTCTCGGGGGCTCGGCAGCGGGGGCGGTGCCTCCGCGTAGACTGGACCCTCGTGAGTGAACGCACCCTCGTCAGCCAGCTGCAGTCCCGCGAAGACGGCACCGTCCAGGTGTCCGGATGGGTCGAGACCGTCCGCGACCAGAAGAAGGTGCAGTTCGTCATCCTGCGCGACGAGACCGGCGCCGTGCAGCTGGTCAACCCGGCCACCCGCCCCGACCCCGCGCTCGTCGACGGACAGGGCGCCGAGCAGGATGCCGCGGCCCTCGCCCTGACGGCGCTCATCTCCGAGCTGTCGACCGGCACGTTCCTCACCGTCACGGGCGAGCTGAAGCACGACGAGCGCGTGAAGCTCGGCGGCGTCGAGATCAAGGTCTGCACGCTGGAGATCGCCGCTGCGGCCCTCCCCGAGACCCCGATCGCCGCCGACAGCGGCCTCGACAAGCGCATGGACTGGCGCTTCATCGACCTGCGTCAGCGCCGCAACAACCTGGTCTTCCGCATCCAGACGACCCTCGAGCACGCGATGCGCACGTACTGGGTCGAGCGCGACTACGTCGAGATCCACTCCCCCAAGCTCATGTCGACGCCCGCCGAGGGCAACGCCGAGCTGTTCGCCCTCGAGTACTTCGGCGAGCAGACGGCCTACCTCGCGCAGAGCCCGCAGCACTTCAAGCAGATGGCGCAGGCGGCCGGCTTCGGCAAGGTGTTCGAGATCGGCGACGTGTTCCGCGCCGACCCCAGCTTCACGAGCCGTCACGCGACCGAGTTCACCTCGATCGACGCGGAGCTGTCGTGGATCGACTCCTACGAGGACGTCGCCCGGATGCAGGAGGAGCTCCTCGCGTTCGCCTTCCAGGCCGTGGCCGACAAGCACGGCGCCGAGATCAAGGAACTGTTCGACGTCGACGTCGTCGTGCCCGCACTGCCCTTCCCGCGCATCCCGCTGGCGGAGGCCCGCGAGATCGTGAAGGCACGGGGCTACGACATCCCGCGCACCGACGGCGACCTCGACCCCGAGGGCGAGCGCCAGATCTCCGCGCACGTGCAGGAGACCTACGGGCACCAGTTCGTCTTCATCACGGACTACCACCCCGAGATCCGGCCGTTTTACCACATGCGCAATGCGGAGACGGGGCTCACCGCGAGCTACGACCTGCTCTTCCGCGGCACCGAGATCACGACCGGCGCTCAGCGCGAGCACCGCATCGACGTGCTCGAGGCGCAGGCTCTCGAGAAGGGGCTGTCTCTGGAGGGGCTCGAGCACTACCTCGACTTCTTCCGCTACGGGATCCCGCCGCACGGCGGCTTCGGGATGGGCCTCGCGCGCGTGCTGATGCTGATGCTCGGGCAGGACTCGATCCGCGAGGTCACGTTCCTCTTCCGCGGCCCGACGCGCCTCGCGCCCTGACCTCTGGGGGGACGCCATGACGCACGGGGAGATCGACGGACTGCACAACTTCCGCGACACGGGCGGCCTGCCGCTCACCGGCGGCGGCGCGACCCGGCATGGCGTGCTCTACCGTTCCGACGCCCTCAGCGCGATCACGCCCACCGGCCGTGACGCCCTCGCGGCGACCGACATCGGGACGATCGTGGATTTCCGCACGCCCGACGAGCGCCGGATGGCCCCGGACCTCCTGCCGGATGCGCGACCGCTGCACGTCGTGGAGCTGTCGATCCTCGAGGGCGCGATGGCCCAGCTGGCCGAGCGGTTCCTGGCGGCCGGCGGCGCGGCCGATCCCACCCTGATCGCGCAGGCGACCGCCGCGCTTCCGACGCTGGAAGCCCTGTACCTCGGCATGCTGGAGCACGGCGCGACCTCCTTCGCCGAGGTCGCCCGCCTCGTCGCGGCGTCCCACGACGACGAGCCGACCGCCGTGCTGGTGCACTGCACCGCCGGCAAGGATCGCACCGGCGTCGCGACGGCGCTGCTGCTGGATGCCGTCGGCGCCGACCGCGAGGCCGTGATCGCCGACTACGCCGCCTCCGAGGAGAACCTCGCCGGCGCGTGGGCCGACGGCATGCTGCAGATGATCGCAGTGCTCGGGATGCCGATCACCCCGGCGCTTCGCACCCTCGTCACGGGGACCCCGCCCGAGGCCATGCGCACCGCCCTCGCCTGGGTCGACGACCGCTTCGGCGGCGCCGCCGGATACCTGCGCTCGGGCGGCCTCTCGGACGCCGAGCTCGACGCACTGCGATCCCGCCTGCGCGCCTGAGCCATCGCGGCGCGGCCGGTCACGCGCGCGTCGCACGCCGTTCACCGGGGTACCGCCTGCGCGTCATCCGCTGTCCGTACCGTCCCTCTCATCCCCCTCGTCCGGCGCGTCAGCGCGCGCCCCGAGGATGACCCGAGAGGACCAGCATGACCCGCATGTTCCCGCGTCGCGCCGTCGGCGCGACCATCCTGGCGACCGTCGCCGCCCTCGCCCTCGCCGCGTGCAGCGGCACCGCGGAGGCCGGCCAGAGCGGCACGGCGAGCGCGGCCACCGCGACGAGCCTGAGCGATGTCGGCACCCTCGCCGACCTCGAGACCGCCGCCAAGGCCGAAGGCCAGCTGAACGTCATCGCGCTCCCCCGCGACTGGGCGAACTACGGCGAGATCCTGGATCTGTTCGCCCAGCGCTACCCCGAGATCACCGTCAACGAGCAGTCCCCGGATGTCTCGAGCGCCGAGGAGATCCAGGCGGCGAAGACCAACGAGGGCCTCGACACCGCGCCCGACGTCTTCGACCTCGGCCTCGCGGTCGCGCTCAAGAACACCGCCGAGTTCGCCCCGTACCAGGTGCAGACGTGGTCCGACATCCCCGACGCCCTGAAGGAGCCCACGGGCCTGTTCGTGGGCGACTACGGCGGGTACATGTCGATCGGCTACGACTCGTCGAAGTTCCCGGCGCCGAAGACGCTGGACGACCTCCTGACGCCCGCCTACAAGGGCGCGGTCGCCATCAACGGCGACCCGACCCAGGCCGGCGCCGCCTTCGCGGCGGTCGGCATGGCGACCGTCCAGTCCGGCGGCACCCTCGACGACTTCCAGCCCGGCATCGACTTCTTCGGGAAGCTCCAGAAGGCCGGGAACCTCCTCAAGGTCGACGTGACGACAGCGACCGTCGCGAGCGGCGAGACCCCGGTCGTCTTCGACTGGGACTACCTGAACGCGGCGCACCAGAAGGACAACCCCAACTGGAAGGTCGTCGTCTTCGACGGCACCGGCTACGCCGGCTACTACAACCAGGCGATCAACAAGAACGCCCCGCACCCCGCGGCGGCCCGCCTGTGGCAGGAGTTCCTCTACAGCGACGAGGTCCAGAACCTGTGGCTCAAGGGCGGCGCCCGTCCCGTCCGCATGGAGGCGATGACGGACGCCGGCACGATCGACGCCGCGCTCGCCGCCAAGCTCCCGGAGGCACCGGCCGACACGGTCGTCCCGACCGAGAAGCAGTCCACCGCCGCCGGCACGCTCCTCGGCGAGAAGTGGGCGACGGCGGTCCAGTGACCGTCGCGTCTCCGGCGGGGGTGGATGCCACGGCATCCGCCCCCGCCCCCCGCGTGTCGCCGGTGCGGCGCCGTGCCTCCGTCGCCTGGCTCGGTCTCGTTCCGTTCGCCGCCTACGTGCTGCTGTTCCTGGCCCTGCCGACCGTCCTCGCGGTCGGCTCCGGCTTCGTCACGCGCGACGGCTCCTTCACATGGCAGAACCTCACGGCTCTCGGTGATCCCCTCGTGCTGACGACGTTCGCGAACTCGGCCGGGCTGTCGGTCCTCACCGCCGTGATCGGCGCCGTCGCCGGCGCCCTCGTCTGCTACGCCCTGCTCGGTCTTCCGGCCGACGGCATCGTCCGCTCGACGGTGGACGCCGCCTCCGGCGTGCTCGCCCAGTTCGGCGGCGTGATGCTGGCCTTCGCGTTCATCGCGACCATCGGCATCCAGGGCGTCGTCACGCTCCTGCTCAAGGACACGTTCGGCATCGACATCTTCCCCAACGGCACGTGGCTCTACGAGCTGCCGGGCCTCGTCCTGCCGTACATCTACTTCCAGATCCCCCTCATGGTCATCACCTTCATGCCCGCCCTGACGGCGCTCAAGCCCCAGTGGGCCGAGGCGAACCTGACCCTCGGCGGCTCGCCGCGCAGCTTCTGGCTGCGGATCGGCATCCCCGTGCTCGCCCCCTCGTTCCTCGCGAGCCTGCTGCTGCTGTTCGCCAACGCGTTCTCCTCGTACGCGACCGCGGCCGCGCTCGCGAGCCAGGGATCGCAGATCGTCCCGCTGCAGATCCGCACGGCGCTCACGAGCGAGACCATGCTCGGCCGGGAGAACCTGGCGGGAGCGCTCGCGCTCGGGATGATCGTCGTGGTCGGGATCGTGATGGTCGCCTACTCGGCGGTCCAGCGCCGCGCGGCGCGGTGGCAGGCATGACCCGTTTCGGGCCGGGGCGCCCCACCCGCATCCTCATCGGCGTGATCGTCGGGGCCTTCTTCGCGATCCCGCTGGTCTCGACCCTCCTCTACACGCTGCGGATGCCGGACGGGTCCCTGTCGTTCGAGCGGTGGGCGGGTCTGTTCTCCCCCGCCGTCGCGGCCACCGCGAGGCCCATCTGGACGGGCCTCGGCAACTCGCTCGTCCTGTGCGTGGTCACGGTCGCGATCGTGCTCCTGCTGCTGGCCCCCACGATGGTGCTCGTGCACCTGAGGTTCCCGCGGCTGCGCCGGGTGTTCGAGTTCGCCGTGCTGCTGCCGATCTCGATCCCCGCGATCGTCCTCGTCGTGGGACTCGCCCCCATCTACCTCCAGATCGGGCGCGCGGTGGGCACCGGCACGTGGACCCTCGCCTTCGCATACGGGATCACGGTGCTGCCGTTCGCGTACCGCTCGATCCAGGCGTCGATCGAGGCGACCGATCTGCGCACCCTCGCCGAGGCGGCGCGCACGCTCGGGGCGGGCTGGACCGCGATCGCGATCCGGGTACTGGCGCCGAACCTCCGGCAGGGCCTGCTCGCGGCCTCGCTCATCTCGGTGGCGGTCGTCCTCGGCGAGTTCACGATCGCGTCCCTCCTGAACCGGCAGGTCTTCCAGACCGCGATGGTCGTCGTGCAGAAGCAGGACGCCTACCTCCCCGCCATCTTCACGCTGCTCGCCCTGCTCTTCTGCTTCGCGCTGCTCCTGCTCATCGGCCGCCTCGCCCGCGGCACCCGAAAGGCCCGTCCATGACGATCGATCCCCTCCCCCGCACCGCCGACAACCTCCTCCTCACCGGAGCGGGAGAGGGCACCCGCGTCCAGCTGCGTACGATCGAGAAGAGCTTCGGCGCCACGCAGGTCCTCCACGGCGTCGACCTGGACATCGCGCCCGGCGAGTTCGTGTCGCTGCTCGGGCCCTCCGGCTGCGGCAAGACGACCGCCCTGCGCGTGCTGGCCGGGCTCGAGTCCGCCGACGGCGGCACTGTGCTCCTCGGGGGCACCGATGTCTCGCGCGTGCCGACGCACCGGCGCGACATCGGCATGGTGTTCCAGTCCTACTCGCTGTTCCCGCACCTGCGGATCGTCGACAACACCGCCTTCGGCCTGCGGCGCCGCGGGACGGCGCGACGTCCGGCGGAGGCCCGTGCGCTCGACGCGCTCGCCCTCGTGGGGCTGGACCACCTCGCGGACCGCTATCCGCACCAGCTCTCCGGCGGCCAGCAGCAGCGGGTCGCTCTGGCGCGCGCCCTCGTCACCGAGCCGCGCGTGCTGCTCCTCGACGAGCCCCTCTCCGCTCTCGACGCGAAGGTGCGCGTGCAGCTGCGCGACGAGATCCGCCGCCTCCAGCTGCGGCTCGGGATCACGACGGTCTTCGTGACCCACGACCAGGAGGAGGCCCTCGCCGTCTCCGATCGGATCGCCGTCATGGACCGCGGTCGCATCGAGCAGATCGGGACCCCGGAGGACCTCTACCTCCGCCCGCGCACCCCCGGCGTGGCCGCCTTCGTGGGGCTCTCCAGCGCCCTCCCGGGCGTCGCCGCCGGCGAGAGCGTCCGGGTGTGGGGCACGGACCTGCCGATCGAGGGCGCGCCGGCGACGGGGCCCGTCGAGGCGCTCGTGCGTCCCGAGAACATCCGCCTGGTCGCCGTCGAGGGCACGGATGCCGACGGCGTCCTCGGGCAGGTGGAGGAGAGCACGTTCCTCGGCAGCTTCCGGCGGTCGCTGCTGCGCGCCGACGACGGCACCCTCGTGCGGCTGCAGCACGGCGCCGACGAGCGGCTCCAGTACGCGCAGCGCGTGCGGATCGCCCTCGCGCCCGTCGCGGTCGCCGTCCGCCCCCGGGGCTGAGCCGGGCGCTCCGCCCCCGACTCACGTCTCGCGTCCGGGATCAGATCTCGAAGTCCACCGCGACCCGGTCGACCACGACGGACCGGACGAAGCCGACCACGGCCTGGTGGGCGGGATGGGTCTGGTAGGCGTCGAGCGCGGCCGCGTCGGCGAAGTCCGCGACGAGCGCGAGGTCCCAGTTGCCGCCGCCGACGACGTCCGGACCGACCGAGAGCTCGATGATCGACGGGACGACGCCGCGGAGCGCCAGGAGGTCATCCGTGATCCGCTGCGCGTGCGCCGCGCGTTCGACGGCGTCCTCGCTGCCGAGCTTCCAGGCGACGATATGGCGGATGGTCATGCGTTCTCCTCGGGCGAGCGGGTGGGGGCGGGATCGGTCAGCGCCGTGCGCAGGCGGGCGGCGTCGAGCCTCCAGTGGGCGTGCAGCTTCCCGTCGATGAGCACGACGGGGATCTTCTCCCGCCAGGCGGCGAACAGGGCGGGATCGTCGAGGATGGAGAACTCCTCGACGTCGACGGTGTCGTCGGGGAGGTCCGCGAGGACCCCGTCGACGATCTCCCGCGCGACGTCGCACAGGTGGCAGTGGGGCTTCGAGATGATCGTGAGGGTCGTCACCCCTCCATCCTGCCCATCATCGGACGGAAACACGAAGCGCCCGTCCCGGATCTGATTCCGGGGACAGGCGCTCGGTGTCGGTGCCGCGTTACTTCTTGTTGCGGCGCTGGTGGCGAGTCTTGCGAAGCAGCTTGCGGTGCTTCTTCTTCGCCATGCGCTTGCGGCGCTTCTTGATGACAGAACCCACGGAAAACCTCACTATGTCAGGGGTCTGGACGAGCCTGGAGACCGTCCGGGAACGGGCACCACGAAAATGCCCTCGGAACAGTCTAGCCGACGTCGGCGATCGGCCGCTGCAACGCCTCGGTCACGGCCCCCTCGGGAACACGGTAGCTGCGCCCGAAGCGCACCGCGGGGAGCTCGCCCGAGTGCACGAGCCGATACACCGTCATCTTCGACACGCGCATGATGTCGGCCACCTCCGCGACGGTCAGGAAGCGCACGTCCGACAGCTCTGCCATGTTTTCCTCTCCCCAGGCCCGATCCCCCACGGGGCCGTCCTCACAGCGTAGAGGCCACGTGCGACGCGTGTAAACCTCTGTGACCGCTGTGAACTGGCTCAGCGACCGGGGATCTTCTTCAGCACGCTCTCGAAGGCGTGCTTCGTCGAGGCCGCAGCCCGCCCGACGAGGTCCGCGGCGGCGGCGGCCGACTCGGTGAGTCCCGACCCCGCGGCCTCCGCGGCGGCCAGTCCGTCGTCGAAGAAGGGGACGAGCCAATCGTCGACCTCGTCCAGCGGACCGACCGAGAGGCTGTAGTAGCGATGCTGGCCCTCCTCGCGCACCGAGACCAGTTCGGCCTCGCGGAGGACCTTCAGGTGCTTGGACACGGTCGGCTGGCTCACCCCGAGCTCTCCGACGATCTGCGACACGCTCGTCCCGTGCTCGCCGGAGGCGGCTCGTTCGCGCAGGAGCTGCAGGATGTCCCGACGGGTGCCGTCGGCGATCACGTCGAAGATGTCGGCCATGACGATAGGTTAGCCCGCGCCGCGCCCCGAGTACCATGACAACGACCAAGCGGGACCGGACGAGACGAGGAGGCGGTCATGGCGGACGATTCCGTCGTCGTCCGCGCGACGCGCCGCCTGCGGTCGACGGCCCCCGTGGTCGTGCACGCGATCCGCGAGCTCGCGATGGCATCCCCGCCCCGGTTCGCCGTCCTCGTGTTCACCGCCCTCGTCCTCGTGTTCACGGGGCTCTTCTCCCTGCCCGCGGCCTCCGCCGACGGCGTCCGCACCCCGTTCGCGGACGCGCTGTTCACCGCCGTGTCCACCATCTGCGTCACGGGCCTGTCCACGGTCGACATGGCCACGCACTGGTCGCCGTTCGGCCACGTCCTCGTCTTCATCGGGGTCAACGTGGGAGCGCTCGGCGTGCTGACCCTCGCCTCCATCCTCGGCCTCGTGATCTCGAAGCGACTGGGGCTGCGCGCGAAGCTCCTGGCCGCCGGGGACTCGAATCCGCTGCGCGCCCACGGCGGCCCGGTCAACGAGGGGCAGACCGTGCGACTCGGCGAGGTCGGACAGCTACTCGCGACCGTCGCCCTGTCGACGCTCGTCATCGAGGTCGGGCTCGCCGTCCTGCTCTACCCGTCGCTGCTGATCGGCGGCGTCGATCCGCTCACCGCACTGTGGGAGGCGCCGTTCTACGCGGCGATGTCGTTCACCAACACGGGGTTCACCCCGAACGCCGGGGGCCTCACGCCCTTCGCCGGGGACTACTACTTCCTCACCGTGCTCATGGCGGGCGTCTTCCTCGGCTCGATCGGCTTCCCCGTGATCTTCACCCTGTGGCGCCACCACCTGCACCTGCGCCGCTGGTCGCTGCACGCCAAGCTGACGCTCATCACGACCGTCATCCTCTTCTTCGCGGGCGCGGCCGTCTTCCTCCTTCTCGAGTACGACAACCCGAAGACGCTCGGCGGGATGGATGCGTGGGACACGACGTTCCAGGCCTTCTTCCTGTCCGCCATGACGCGCTCGGGCGGATTCTCGGTGATCGACATCTCGCAGATGAACGGGTCGTCGCTCGTGGTGGGCTCGATGCTGATGTTCGTCGGCGGGGGGTCCGCCTCGACCGCGGGCGGCATCAAGGTCACGACTCTCGCGGTGCTCGCCCTCGCGGTCTGGTCCGAGGCGAAGGGCCGCCCGAGCGTCCAGGCGTTCGGCCGGCGCATCCCGAGCGACGTCCAGCGCGTCGCCCTGTCGGTCGTCGCGTGGGGCTCGACGATCGTGGCCGTCGCCACGATCACGATCGGGCAGATCACGCAGGCACCCATCGAGGAGGTGCTGTTCGACGTGATCTCGGGCTTCGCGACCGTCGGGCTGTCGACCGGGCTCACGGCGACCCTCCCCGATCCCGCCGTCTACGTCCTCGCGCTCACCATGTTCATGGGGCGCGTTGGTACAGTGACTCTCGCCGCGGCCGTGGCCGCGACCAGCCGTTCGCAGCACTACTCGCTGCCCGTGGAAAGGCCCATCGTTGGTTGAGCAGCTGCGCAGCGACGCCCCTGTCCTCGTGATCGGCCTCGGACGGTTCGGAGCCGCCTGCGCCGGCGAGCTGGACCGACTCGACCGCGAGGTCCTCGCGATCGACGAGAACCTCGAGCTCGTCCAGAAGTGGTCGGAGCGCGTCACCCACACCGTCCAGGCCGACGCGAAGAACCTCGACGCCCTCAAGCAGATCGGCGCGCAGGACTTCCAGGTGGCCGTCGTCGCCGTCGGGTCCTCGATCGAGGCATCCGTCCTCATCACGGCGAACCTCGTCGACCTGAAGGTGCCGCAGATCTGGGCGAAGGCCGTCTCGCAGAGCCACGGCAAGATCCTCGCCCGCGTGGGAGCCAACCACGTGATCTACCCCGAACGCGAGGCCGGCGAGCGCGTCGCGCACCTCGTCTCGGGACGGATGCTGGACTTCATCCGCTTCGACGACGACTTCGTGCTGGCCAAGATGTATCCCCCGAAGTTCATCCGCGGAATCGGCCTGAACGAGTCGGGCGTGCGCTCGAAGTACAGCGTGACCGTCGTGGGCGTCAAGAGCCCCGGCAAGCCGTTCCGCTACGCGGAGGCCGACACGGTCGTGACCAACCACGACCTCATCATCGTGTCCGGGACGAACTCCGACATAGAGCGCTTCGCCTCCCTCGACCGCTGACCTGCGCGCCGCGCCGCCCCGCGCGCCCGCGAGAAACACCTTCGCGCGCGAGAAACCACGCCCGCACGTGTTTCTCGGGGCGGCGATGGTTTCTCGTCGCGGTGCGCCGGGTCCTCCCCTGTCGCGCGGTGGGGGAAGTTGTGCACAGGGGGGAGGGAGGAGAGGAGCCTGGAGGGCGGCGAGCGCGCAGACTCGGCGGATGCCGCTCCTCCTCCGTGATCGCGCCGCGACCCGCCCGCCGCTGACCCTCGTCACCTCCGCCGAGGCGAAGGCGCGGCGTCTGCCGGTGTCGGATGCCTCGTGGGTGCGCGTGCGGCGCGGCGTGTACGCGGATGCCGCGGCGACGGTCCGGCTCGCCCCGTGGGAGCGCTACGCGCTCCGCGTCCACGCCTTCGCCCTGACGCATCCGGACAGCATGCTCTGCCTCGAGTCCGCCGCGGTGCTGCACGGCCTGCCGCTGTTCGGCGAGGCGCGCGATATCCACGTCTTCGACGAGGAACGCACCTCATCCCGCCGCTTCGGCGACGTCTGCGTACACACGAGCAGCGACCCGCGCGAGCGGGTCCGGATCGCCGGCATCCCCGTCACCTCCCTGCTCGACACGGTCGTCGACCTGTGCCGCGTGCTTCCTCCCGCCCCGGCGCTCGCGGTCGCGGATGCCGCCCTGTCGACGGCCCAGGGCGGCACGCTCGACCTCGACGGCGTGCGCACCCGCGCGGCCGGTCAGGTCTCGCGTCGGGGCATGGCGAGGCTCGCCTGGATCTGGTCGCGCGCGGACGGCCGCGCGGAATCGCCCGGTGAGAGCGTCAGCCGCGCGGTGATCGCGTGGTGCGGCTTCGAGGACCCGGTCCTGCAGGCGGAGTTCGCATACGAAGGGGCTGACGACCGGGTCGACTTCCTGTTCCCGTCGTGTCGCGCAATCGGTGAGAGCGACGGGTGGGGCAAGTACGAGCTGCACGACGCCCGGCGCGCCGAACAGCGTCTGCGCGACGAGAAGCGGCGCGAGGACCGGCTGCGGCGGGCCGGGCATCCGTTCGCCCGATGGGACCTCGCGGATGCGTTCCGCGTCGCCCCTCTCGCCACCGCCCTGCACCGCGCCTCCGTCCCCCTCGTGCGCCCCGTGACCGCGCCGCCCTGTCCACGCTCTCCCGCACCCCGCGCGCACTCCCCCTCTCCCGCACCCGGTGAGAAACCATCGCGACCGCGAGAAACACGCGCGGGCGTGGTTTCTCGCGCGCGAAGGTGTTTCTCGCGGGCGCGCGGCGCGGGCGCGGCGGGAGAGGGGGGGTCAGGCGCCGGAGGCCAGCTCGCGGGCGCGGGCGAGGGCGGCGTCGGTCGCCTCGGCGAAGATGCCCGAGAGGTTGGCGCCCTGGAGCACCGCGACGGCGCGCTCGGTCGTGCCCTTGGGGCTCGTCACGCGGCGGCGCAGCTCTGCGGGATCCTCACCCGTGGCATCCAGCAGCGCCGCGGCGCCGATGAAGGTCTGCTCGGCCATGAGGCGCGCGTCCTCGTCGGAGAATCCCTTGCCGCGCGCGGCCTCGGTGAGCTCCTCGATGAGCAGGAAGACGTACGCGGGGCCCGAGCCCGAGATCGTCGACAGGGCGTCGATCTGCGTCTCGGGGACGTCGATCACGACACCGCACGTCTCGAAGAGCTCCCGCACGAGCGCGACGTCGGCGGCGGATGCGGCGGCGCCGGCGGACAGTCCGGTGACAGCCTTGCCGACCACGGCGGGAGTGTTCGGCATCGCCCGGACCACGGGGATGCCCTCACCGACGATCTCCTCGAAGGTCGCGATCGTCACGCCCGCTGCGAGGCTCACCACGATCGTCCCCGGCCGCAGCACGGGGGCGATCTCGCGCAGGAGGTCGGGCACCATCAGCGGCTTGACGCCGACCAGGACGATGTCGGCCTCCGCGGCGACGGCCGCGTTGGCCCCGGGGTCGTCGGCGAGGGCGTGGCTCGTGACGCCCGGCAGGTCGGCGAGATCGGCCGCCTTCGCCGCGGACCGATTGGTCACGCTCACGCGGGGGGCGAGGCCCGATCCGACCAGTCCGTGCAGGATCGCACCCCCCATCGAGCCGGCACCGAGGATCGCGATCGAGGGGAGAGGGCGGGGCATGGCTCCATCCTAGGGATGCCTCGTCCGGGCGGTCGCGGATCGTCCACCTGAGAGCCCGTTCGGACACCTGAAATCCTATTCAGGTTCATCGAAGGCGGGGGTAGGATGCGGGCATGACCCTCCTGGACGGCATCGCCTCGCGCCTCATCGACACCGACCGGCTGACCGTGAACATCCTCGAGCGGGTCGCCGACGACCCGTCGACCGCCGCCGATCAGACGATCGTCCTCGTCCACGGGAACGTCTCGTCGAGCCTGTTCTGGCAGGAGCTCATGCAGGACCTTCCGGGAGATCTGCGTGTGATCGCGATCGACCTCCGCGGCTTCGGCGGCACGGAGAGCCTTCCCGTCGACGCGACCCGCGGGGTCCGCGACTTCAGCGACGACGTGCACGCGACCCTCCGCGCCCTGGGGCTCGAGACCGCGCATCTCGTCGGGTGGTCGATGGGCGGCGGCGTCGTCATGCAGTACGCGATCGATCACCCGGTCCTCTCCCTGACGCTGCAGGCGCCCGTCTCGCCCTACGGATTCGGCGGCACCCGTCGCGACGGCTCCCGCCTGACCGCCGACGACGCGGGGTGCGGCGGGGGCGCGGCGAACCCCGACTTCGTGCAGCGGCTCACCGACCGCGACATGGGCGAGGACGCCCCGACGTCGCCGCGCAGCGTCTTCCGCTCGGGCTACGTCGCCCCCGGCTACGCCAGCGAGCACGAGGACATCTGGATCGAGTCGATGAACACCACGTCGACGGCGACCGGCAACTACCCCGGCGACTCCGTCGCGAGCGAGAACTGGCCGGGGTTCGGGGTGGGCGCCGTCGGCGTGCTCAACACGATGGCGCCCCGGTACTTCGACACCTCGGGCATCGTCGACGTGGCGATCAAGCCCCCGGTCCTCTGGGTGCGCGGATCGGCGGACGCCATCGTGTCCGACACCTCCTTCTTCGACCTCAACCACCTGGGCGCCCTCGGCGTGATCCCGGGATGGCCCGGCGAAGACGCCGCACCGGCGCAGGAGATGGTGTCGCAGACCCGCGACGTGCTGGATGCCTACGCGGCGGCCGGCGGGACGGTGCGGGAGGTCGTGCTCGAGGGCGTCGGCCACTCCCCCCACCTGGAGCGGCCGGCCGAGTTCCGCCGCGCGCTGCTCGAGGTCGTCGGCTACATCGGGCACCCCGCCGACCCGGCGCCCCCGACCGAGGCGATCATCCTGAGCTCCTCGGACTGAGCTTCCCGATGACCTCTACGCTGTCTGCGTGACCCTTCCCGTGCGCCCGGCCGACGACGGCGCGATGGCGCGCGCCCTCGTGCTCGCGGCGGAGGCCGCGGCGTCCGGCGAGATCCCCGTCGGTGCGGTCGTGTCGGACGCCGACGGCGCCGTCCTCGGCGAGGGGCGCAACCTCCGCGAGGAGACCGGCGACCCCACCGCCCACGCCGAGATCGTCGCGCTGCGTGCCGCGGCGCGCGCGATCGGCTCGTGGAACCTCGAGGGGGCCACGATCACGGTGACGCTCGAGCCCTGCCTCATGTGCGCGGGGGCGATCCTCCAGGCGCGCGTCGGACGGGTGGTGTTCGGCGCCTGGGACGAGAAGGCCGGCGCCGCCGGGTCGGTGTACGACGTGCTGCGCGACCGGCGCCTCCCCGTGCGCGCCGAGGTCGTCGGCGGCGTCCGGGATGCCGCCGCCCGCCGACTGCTCGGCGACTTCTTCGACGCGCGGCGGTGACGCGCCGGGCCCGCGTGCACGGTTCCAGCCGCGTAGGCTGATCACCATGCGCGTGCACGTGGCCGACCACCCCCTCATCACCCACAAGCTGACGGTGCTGCGCGACCAGCGCACCCCCTCGCCGGTGTTCCGCCAGCTGACGGAGGAGCTCGTCACCCTCCTCGCCTACGAGGCGACCCGCGCGGTGCGCGTCGAAGAGGTCGAGATCCAGACTCCGGTGACCACGACGACGGGTGTGCGCATCGGCGAGCCCCGCCCCCTGGTCGTGCCGATCCTCCGCGCCGGCCTCGGCATGCTCGACGGCATGGTCAAGCTCCTGCCGACGGCGGAGGTCGGCTTCCTCGGCATGGCGCGCAACGAGGAGACCCTGCAGCCGTACACCTACGCAGAGCGCCTCCCCGAGGACCTGAGCGACCGCCAGTGCTTCGTCCTGGATCCGATGCTCGCCACCGGCGGCTCCCTGGGCGCCGCCATCGACTTCCTCTTCGCCCGCGGCGCGCAGGACGTCACCGCGATCTGCATCCTCGGCGCCCCCGAGGGCGTGGCGAAGATCGAGGAGCAGGTGGGCGACCGCGACGTGACCCTCGTACTCGGAGCTCTGGATGAGCGGCTGAACGACAAGGGATACATCGTCCCTGGCCTCGGCGACGCCGGCGACCGCCTCTACGGCACGGTCTGAGCTCGGCCCGCACCGGCCACCGCCTCACGCCGCCCCGACCAGCCGGGCGAAGGCGCTGAGGCGGGCCACGCCCTCCGGTGTGCGGGGCAGATCGTCGAGCAGTCCCGTCCCGTACACGATGACGGCGGTGTGCTGGGCGCGCGAGACTGCGACGTTCAGGCGGTTCTGCAGCAGCAGGAACTCGAGGCCGCGCGGAGCATCCCGCCCCGACGACGCGGCGAGCGAGACGATCGCCACCGCCGCCTCCTGCCCCTGGAACTTGTCGACGGTGCCGACGGGAACCTCGCCGAATCCCGCCTCGGCCAACGCCTCCTCCACGAGCACCTGCTGCGCGTTGTAGGGCGTCACGACGATCAGGTCGCGAGGGGCCAACGGGCGGGGCGCGGCCCCGTCGTCCGGCATCCACTCCCGCCCGACGAGGTCCGCGACCAGCCCGACGACGGCCGTCGCCTCCTCCGGCGAGGCGGTCGCGTTCCCCGTGTGGGCGAGCGGCACCGTCACCACCCCGGGAGAGATCCCCGCGAGCCGGCGCCCCGAGGTCGACGGGTGCGCGGCCAGGCGCCCCTCGTAGGAGAGCTCGGAGACCGGCGCGGCGACCTCCGGACGCATGCGCCGCGTGCGGGCGAGGAAGTACCCGCGATCATCGGGGATGACCGCGGCGCCGTCCATCACCCAGCCGAGCGCCGAGGTGTCGATCGGCTCGGGGTGCGTCCCCTGGCTCACCTGCGGAAGCTGCTGCGGGTCGCCCAGCAGCAGCAGGCGCCGGGCGGCGACGGAGACCGCGATCGTCGAGGCGAGGGAGAACTGACCCGCCTCGTCGATGACGAGGAGGTCCAGGCTCCCCCGCGGCACGCGGCCGCCGTGGCTGAGGTCCCATGCCGTCCCCCCGATGACGAACCCCTCGGGGTGCTCGGCGGCGAACGCGGCGTAGCCGTCCTTCGCGATCGGCGTGAACGACGGCTCGGCCTCCCCCGTCGCCTTGAGCGCCTTCGCGACGCGGCCCCGCGGCACCCCGGCGGCGACGATCCGGTCGAGCATGTTCTCCACCACGGCGTGCGACTGCGCGACGACGCCCACCCGGAAACCGCGCTCGGCGACCAACCGCGCGACCACGTGCGAGCCCACGTAGGTCTTCCCCGTCCCCGGGGGGCCCTGCACGGCGAGGTAGCTGTGGTCCAGGTCGTCGACCGAGCGGAGGATGTCCTCCACGTCGTCGGCGCCCGAGCGCGCCAGCCGGCCCGAGCGGGTGCGCGGAGGGCGACGCAGGAGCAGGTCGGTCGCGGCGTCGCGCGGGAAGCCGTCCGACCCCGTCGGCGCCGCGGCGAGCACGGTGTCCGCCCACTCGTCGATCGCCGCCTGCTGGCTGCCCGCCCGCGGCGGAGCCGGGGGCGTCGAGGCGATCGGGAGCTCCTGCCAGGTATGGCCGCCCACCGAGGTCTCCTCGACGATCATGCCGTCGTCGAGGACGTCGGCGATGCGCACCGCCCGCGCCGCATGGATCCACCGCGGGCTCGTCTCGAGCGGGAAGGGCACCGGCAGCTCGTACAGGAGGAAGGCCGATCCGTCGCGCGTCAGCTTCGTGCCCGGAGCCAGGTCCCCGCGGAGCTCGACCACCCGTCTGGGCGCGCGCGCCCCCTCGGGGATGTGCCAGTCGGTGAGCACGCGGCACCGGTCGTGGTCGAACACGACGACGTCTCGGGTGTCCTCCCAGATCGAGACGGGTTCGCGCAGCCGCAGGAAGTGCGTCGCCCAGAACGTCTTGGCTTCGCGCGGATAGTAGTCGATCGCGGCGGCGGCGAGCCTGAGTGCGACGACGGCGGCCTCGTCGGGCATCGCCGCGGCGGCGGACTCCGCGAGCCGCCGCAGCGCATCCGCCCGCGGGGACGGTTCGTACGGACGCTCCGCGGAGTCGATGTCGGCGGAGGGCCGCAATCCCGCCTCGCGTGCGCGCTCGACGAGCCAGTCCCGCAGCCGCCTCGTCGACACGCAGTCGTAGCGGTTGTAGTCGGCCAGATCGGCGAGGACGGCGGCCCCGGCGTCGGCGTCGCCGGCCTCGATCAGCGCGCGCGCCTCCACGTACTTGACGATCGAGTCGTCTCCGCGCTGCACATCGCTCGTGCGCACCTCGTCGCCCATGTACAGGGGCTCGAGCTTCTTGATGGAGTAGGAGCGCGATCCGACCCGCAGCGAGCGGCGGACGATCGGATAGAGGTCGACGAACACGCCGTCGCGCAGGAGGGCGTCCACCTCGGCTTCGCGCACGCCGTAGGACGCGGCCATCGCCAGCAGGTGGGTCGTCTCGTACGGGGCGTAGTGGTAGATGTGCATGCCGGGGTGGGTCCGCCGTCGCAGCGCGATCAGATCGAGGAAGGTCTCGAACGCCTCGCGCTCCTCCGCGTGACTGTGCGCCCACAGCGCCGTGTACTCCTCGCGGTCGTCCACCCATCCGAACAGGTAGTCGATGCCCCACTGCGGCCGTCCCCCGGGCCGCGGGGCCTCGGTGTACAGCGGGTCGCCCTCGAAGTCGAAGAAGATGTCGCCGCGATCGGGGCGCGGCAGCGCGCCGATCGCCTTCGGGAAGACGACGTCGTAGGTCGGCACGGGCGGATGCGATGCGTCCGCCCCGTCGGCGACCGCGAGCTCGACCCCGCCGGCCGGGCTCTCGCGCTGCAGCCGAGCCTGGGTGCGCAGGCCCGTGAACGTGTCCCAGGACATGCGCGGGGGTGCCTCGCGTGCGGCGGCGAGATCGTCGATGGTGCGGATGCCGGCGGCGCGCAGGCGGTCCCGCTGCACCGGCCGCATCCCCGCCACCAGCAGCAGGTCGCGGTGGGCGACGACCTCGGCGTCGCACGTGGCGCAGCGCCCGCACGCCACGACCCGCAGCGCCCCGCGATCGTCCCCCCACGCGAGGGCGGCGCCCCGGTCACCCGCGCTCAGATCGCGATCCGCCACGAGGGCGCGCAGACGCTCCCGGCGCAGCGCGAACACCGGCATGAGGTCCCGGACCTCGTGGGCGGAGGTCGTGCCGTCGCCGAGAAGCAGCTCGACCCGATCGCTGCGGGCGGCGCCGACCCGGTCGAGCTGGTCGGCGTATGCCGCCAACTGCATGAGAGCCGTCACACGGGCGTGGCGCGCCAGCTTGGTGTCCTGCACCACCCATCGCCCGTCGTCGCCCTCGTCGCGCACGAGGAAGTCGGCGAACCCGACGAACTCGTCGGTCGCGAACACCGCCTGATAGATGACGGCGACGCCGGGGTCGGCGAGGGCGTCCGCGGTCGCGGCCGTCGCCGCCGCGATGCCGTCGACGTCCGATGACCGGGTCTCGGGCAGCTCGACGACGCGTCCGGGATACTGCGCACGGTACTGCTCGAGCTGGCGCAGCTCGTGCTGCGTGCCCAGTCGGCCGGCCCGCTCGAGGGTGAGATCCTCGGGTTCCTCGACGGCCGCGATCCGCCCGAGCTTCGCGTCGATCGCGCGCAGCCACGCGAACTCGCACTCGGCCGCCGCCTTCAGGTCGCTGGCGCTCCAGACGATCCGGGCGCCGCCGGCGCCCCCCTCGATGATTCGCATGTCACCCTTCCGCCTTCGACGTTAGCCGGGTGGACCGACATCGCGCCGCCTCCCCCGACCGGCACGGCCCGTCACCTGACAGACTGGGGACGTGATCGAGAGCCTGCCGTTCGAGAGCGTCTACCGGCACGGGTTCGCGCGCGTCGCCGCGTGCACCGTCCCCGTGTCCGTCGCCGATCCCGCCGCCAACGCGGCCGCCGTCGTCGCCGCGGCGCAGGAGGCGCACGACGCGGGCGCGGCGGTCGCGCTCTTCCCCGAGCTGTGCCTGTCCGGCTATGCGATCGACGACCTGGTCATGCAGGACGCCGTCCTGGATGCCGTCCGTGCGGCGATCGACACCGTCGTGGCCGCGTCCCGCACGCTCCGACCGCTTCTCGTGGTGGGCGCGCCGCTGCTGATCGGCGCGCGCCTGTACAACTGCGCCGTGGTGATCCATCGCGGCCGGGTGCGGGGCGTCGCGCCGAAGAGCCATCTGCCCACCTATCGCGAGTTCTACGAGGCGCGCTGGTACGCGCGCGGGGCATCGGCACCGCGGACGGCCCTCGTCGCCGGCGACGAGGTGCCGGTCGGGACGGACCTCCTCTTCGAGGCCACCGACGTGCCGGGGCTCGTCGTGCACGCCGAGGTCTGCGAGGACATGTGGGTCCCCGTGCCGCCCTCGTCGACGGCTGCTCTCGCGGGCGCGACGGTCCTGCTGAACCTGTCGGGCAGTCCGATCACCGTCGCCCGCGCCGAGGACCGGCACCTGCTCGCGAAGTCGCAGTCGTTCCGCTGCCTCGCCGCCTACGCGTACGCCGCGGCGGGTCTGGGCGAGTCGACCAACGACGTCTCCTGGGACGGGCAGACCATGGTCTACGAGGCCGGGACGCTCCTCGCCGAGACGGAGCGGTTCCCCGACGGCCCCCGCACGGCGCTGGCCGACGTCGACCTCGACCGGCTCCGCCAGGACCGCCTCCGCCAGGGCACGTTCGACGACAACCGGACCGACGCCGCGCCGGAGGGCCGCCGCATCCCGTTCACGCTCGGCCTCGACGCCGACGGGTTCGGCGCCGAGGTGCGGGGACTGCGTCGTCCGCTCGACCGCTTCCCCTTCGTGCCGGACGACCCCGCCCGGCTCGACCAGGACTGCTACGAGGCGTTCAGCATCCAGGTGTCGGGACTCGAGCAGCGGATGCGTGCGATCGGGGGTCCTCGCCCGGTGATCGGCGTCTCGGGGGGCCTGGACTCCACGCACGCCCTGCTCGTCGTCGCGCGCGCGATGGACCGGATGGGACGGCCGCGCAGCGACATCCTCGCGTACACGATGCCGGGGTTCGCGACGAGCGACCACACGAAGTCCAATGCGATCGCCCTCGCGGAGGCGATCGGCGCGACCATCGAGACCATCGACATCCGGCCGATGGCGCGCGAGCTGCTGACGGGGATCGGGCATCCGTTCGCCCAGGGCGAGCCGGTCTACGACGTCACGTTCGAGAACGTCCAGGCGGGGGCGCGCACGGACTTCCTGTTCCGCCTCGCCAATCAGAACGGCGGGTTCGTCGTGGGCACCTCCGATCTCTCCGAGCTCGCGCTCGGCTGGGCGACCTACGGCGTCGGAGACCAGATGAGCCACTACGCCGTCAACGCCGGCGTGCCCAAGACCCTCATCCAGCACCTCATCCGCTGGGTCATCGCGCACGCCGCGGACGACGCGGCCACGAGCCTGTCCGACGAGGCGAAGCAGGTGCTCCGGTCGGTGCTCGACACGGAGATCAGCCCCGAGCTCGTCCCCGCCGGTCAGGACGGCAAGGTCCAGTCCACCGAGGACACCATCGGCCCCTACGCCCTGCACGACTTCGCACTGTTCCACGTGCTGCGCTACGGCATGCGCCCGTCGAAGATCGCCTTCCTCGCCGAGCAGGCGTGGGCGGACGCCGAGGCGGGCGCATGGCCGCCCGGCTTCCCCGACGGCGACCGCTACGCCTACGACCGCACCACGATCGTGCGATGGCTGCGGGTGTTCCTCTCGCGGTACTTCGGATTCGCCCAGTTCAAGCGCACGGCCATCCCCAACGGTCCGAAGGTCCTGCCCGCGGGCGCGCTGTCGCCGCGGGGCGACTGGCGCGCGCCGTCCGACGGCAACGCCCGGGCGTGGCTCGCGGAGCTGGCGGCCGCGCTGCCCGAGGACGACTGACGCCGCGCGTCACTCCTCGGGGAGTCGGCCCACCGCGATCGTGATGACCCAGCCGTCGCGCGACGCGTCGGTCAGCTGGTACTTCATGTTGCGGTCGGGCACCCATCCCTTGTGACGGCCGCTGTCGAGGCGCACGTGGTCCGGGGGAACGCGCACGCCCCGGCCGTCGGCCTCGAGGACGGCCTGGACGCGGACCCAGTGGTCGAGGAGGTCGGCGACGTTCGTGCCGTCCACGAGGTGCGAGTGCTTCTGCATCTGCCGGACATCGGCGGGCTCGGGGTGCATGTCGCGGATGTCGATGCCGACCGGCAGGGCGGGGTCGCAGATCGCGACGACGGTCGCCGCGCGGTAGCTGGCGGTGACGATCGCGATCGGGAGCTCCACGCCGCCGCGCGAGGCGATCAGGCGCGTGTGGTAGCCGAAGCCGCGGGGCGCCTCGCGCTCGATGGCGACGTCCTTCGTCTCGCAGCCGAGCTTGGCGGCGATGAGCTCCTTGGCGATGATGCGGCGACGGTCGTGCACGCTCGTCCCCGGGTCCCAGCCCAGGCGAGCCGTGACGCCCGACGGGGCGTCCAGGAGAACCGTCTGCAATGTCATTGCCACTCCGTTCGTCGGCGCAGGGTACCGGTCGGATCCGGTGCACCTCATCATTGCGCACTCGCCCGCGGATCGCCCGCGGCCGCTCCGGGAGAAAGCGGGGACGCGAACGGATGCGAGAATCGGACGGTGAAACTCCTCGTCGCCGCCCTCGCCTCCGAACTGGTCGCCTTCGAAACCGACCTCGCCGGATTCGAACGGCTCGTCACCGGTCCGGGCAAACTGCAGGCCGCCTACGCGCTCACCCGCCGCCTCGACGAGGGCGGCATCGACGAGATCGTCGTCGTCGGCACCGCCGGGTCGCTGGACCCCGAGGTCACCGGCGTCCACGACATCTCCGGCGCGATCCAGCACGACGTCACCGATATCGACGGCATCGCGGGCCAGCACGTCTCGCTCCCGGCGCTGGTGACCACGGGGCGGGGCACCGCCACGATCGCCACCGGCGACCACTTCGTGGACGACGCCGAGGCGGTCGCCGCGATCCGCGCACTCGGGGCCACCCTCGTGGACATGGAGACCTACGCGTACATCTGGGTCGCGGAGCGCTTCGGGGTGCCCGTCACCGTGTTGAAGGCGGTCTCGGACAACGCCCAGGACGACGCGATCACCGACTGGCGCGAGACCGTCGCGGCGTGCAGCGCCGTCCTGCGCGAGGAGATCCGCGACCGCTACGGGGTCTGACCGGGGGCGCTCCGGGTCTGACCGGTCGTCATCGGACCGGGTAGCCTCGAGGGTGCCCGCGGCAGCCGTCGCGGCACGAACCGGAGGCCTCATGTCGACCACCCCGCCCCCCGTCCCGTCCGACCCCACGGACCCGGCGCGGGATGCCGAGCAGACCGAACGGATCACCCCCGCCGCCCCCGTTCCGCCGGCCTACGACGCGAACGCGCCCTACACCGCCCCGTCGGCTCCTCCGCAGTCGTCGCCCGACGCGCAGCCGACGCTGCCCTATGCGCCCCCTCCCGCCTACGGGGCGCCCGCGGGCCATCCCGCCGCCTACGCACCGCCGCCCGCCCCGGCGTCCGGACCGGACACCCGCCCGCGAGGCCTGGCGTGGACGGCCCTCATCCTCGCGATCGCGGGCACCGTCCTCTCCCTCACGGGCTTCCTGCCGGTGCCGTGGGTGGGGCTGATCCTCGTCTTCGTCGGCGGCTTCGTCCTCCTGGCGGCCTTCGTCGTCTCCCTCGTCGCACTCATCGCCAAGCGTCACGGCGGCACGGCGCTGAGCGTCACCGGTCTCGTCCTCTCGGTGCTCGGCGGGGTCGTCGGCGCGTTCGCGCTGATCGTCGCCGCGGTGTTCACGGGCCTGTCGGTGAGCGCAGCGACCAGCACGTCGGGTCTGCCCGCTCCGAGTGCGACCGCCCCGGTCGAGGACGGACCCGACAGCGACGACACGGATCTCGTCCCGCTCACGGGAGACGAGGCGGCGTTCATCGAGGAGGTCCGCCCGGCGGTGAACGAGATCATGGCCGAGATCGACCCGACGCTCACCCCCGAGGTCGTCGAGGCCAGCCTCCCGGACGAGACTCTCGTCGGCATCGGTCAGACCCTGCTCGCGACGGGCGACGAGGGCATCGACGCGTACGTGACGCAGATGCAGTCGAGCTTCGGCGAGACGGTCAGCACGGAGAGACTGCGCGAGCTGTTCGAGACGATCTACGACGCCGCGGAGGCCCACCTCGAGTGATCGGGCGCGACCGCGCGGGCGCAGGAGCGCGCGTAACGTGAAGGCATGAGCCTGTCGCTGCGCGCCGCCCGCCGCTCGCCTCTCCTGCAGGTGCTGAAGTCCGCGGTCGCCACGCTCGCCGCGTGGCTGATCGCCGGGTGGCTCGTGGACGGGCCGCCGCCGGTGTTCGCCGCGATCGCCGCGCTGCTGACGGTGCAGCCCAGCATCAGCGAGTCGTTCGGCCGCGGGGTCGAGCGCACGATCGGTGTCGTTGCGGGCGTGATCGTCGCCTCCGCGATCGGGATGCTCCTCGGCTCGCAGTTCTGGGGCGTCGCCCTCGCCGTCGTCTGCGCCCTGCTGGTCGCGTGGGCTCTGCGCGCGACGCCGGGGACGGCGAACCAGATGGCGATCAGCGCCATGCTGGTGCTCGCCCTCGGCACGGCGACGCCGGACTACGCCCTCGACCGCATCGTGGAGACCGTCATCGGCGCGGCCATCGGACTCGTCGTCAACGTCGCGCTCGTCCCTCCGCTGGCCCTCGAGCCCGCCCGCGCGCGGGTCACCGCCGCGATCGAGGAGACCGCGGCCGCTCTCGACCGCCTCGGCGACGCCCTGACGACCCCGCAGGATGCCGCATCGCTCGCGGATCTGCTCGCGCGGGCACGGGGACTGCGGAGCATGGTCGGGGCGGCGGAGGCCGCGATCGTCGATGCGCGCAGTTCGCTGATGCTCAACCCGCGGCGCCGCCGTCGCGCGGACGAGGTCTCGCGGCTGGAGGACGAGGTGCGCCGCCTGTCCGCGATCGCGACCCAGGTCATCGGGATGACGCGCGCCTTCACCGACGAGGAGGACGCCGCGATCGCGACGGACCCGCACGCCGCCGCCATCGCGGAGCAGCTGCACCGGGCGGCGCACGACCTCCGGCTCGGCCTCATCCGAGCGCACGAGCCGGCCGCCGAGCCGCCCGCCCTCACCCGTCCCCTGGAGATCGCCGCCGCGCCCCCCGCGCACTGGCTGCTGATCGGGTCGCTCCTGGTCGATCTGCGTCGCATCCACGACGGCCTCGCCGACGCCGCCTGACCGTGGCCGGCGGTCCGGACGGGCGTCAGGTCGAGACGGCCACGTCCTGGAGGATGATGCTCGGCCCCTCGGGCGTGGCCTCGACGACCAGCTGTGCGGGGAGCTGTTCCTTCATGGCCTCGACGTGGCTGATGACGCCGACGACACGACCGCCGGCGCGCAGTTCGTCGAGCGTGCGCATCGCGAGCTCGAGGGTCTCCGGATCCAGCGAGCCGAAGCCTTCGTCCACGAACAGGGTGTCGAGCCGGATGCCCCCCGCTCGGGAGGTCACCACCTCGCCGAGACCGAGGGCCAGGGCGAGCGACGCCAGGAACGTCTCTCCGCCCGAGAGCGACTGGGGACTGCGCAGTCGCCCCGTGTGCGCGTCGAGGACCTCGATGCCGAGCCCCGACGCACGCCCCCGCGCCGCCCGCGCATCGCTGTGCCGCAGCGTGTAGCGACCCGACGACATCTCGGACAGGCGCAGGTTGGCCGCCACCACGATCTCCTCGAGCTCGGCGGCCAGGACGAACGTCTCGAGGTCCATCTTCATCGTGTTCGGGGCGCGACCGGCGACGGTGTCGGCCAGGCGGGTGATGACGGCGGTGTCGTCGGCGAGATCCTCGACGCCGGCGAAGGCGGCATCCGCCTGCTGCACGAGATCGCGGATTCGCCGGGCGGCGATCTCGGCGTCGCGCAGATCCGCGATGGCGGCCGACCGGCGCTGGTCGGCGTGCTCCGCGGCCTCGGCCGAGGCCGCGAGCTCGTCGTCGGTCACCTCCTCGCCGAGGACGGCGAGCTCGAGGTCGAGCAGCCGTGACCTCGTGGCGGCGAGGTCGGCGTCGTACGCCGCGATCAGGGTGTCGAGCTCGCCGAGGGCCGCGTCGGTGAGCAGCGCGGCGCGCGCCTCGTCGAGGGCGTCGAACGGGCTCACGGCCAGACGCTCGTCGAGGTCGGCCCGAGCCGCGTCCCGCGCGCCCTCGCACTCGCGGAGCCGGTCCCGGGCATCCCGCAGACGGCGGGCGCGCTCGCGCTCCGCCTCACCCGCGGCGATCCGCGCGGCGACGCTCGAGAATCCGGCGCGCGCGTCGTCGATGACGACCTCGGCGCGCTCCTCCTCCGCGCGCAGCGCGGCCAGGTCCTCGGCGAGTGCGGCGCGGCGATCACGCAGTGCCGCGAGGTCCGCCTGGGCCTCGACGGCGGCGCGGTCGAGCTCGGCACGTGCGGCCTGCAGCCGATCCACGTCGCGCGCTGCGCCCTCGGCGGCCTCGGTCTCGGCGTGCAGCCGGGCGAGTGCCGCGTCGGCAGTGTCGGCGTCCTGTCCCGCCGCACGGGAGAGCGCCTCCGTCCGTCGCTCGCGCGCGTCCCGAGCCGCGTCGGCGGCGGCGGACGCGGCGCGCGCCGTGCGATCGCGCACGGCCTCCGCTCCCGCGAGGTCGGCGTCCGTCACGGGCTCGGCGGTCGGCGACGCGGGCTGCGGGTGGGCGAGCGAACCGCACACCGCGCACGGCTCGCCGTCGGCGAGTGCGGCCGACAGCTCACCGGCGTAGCCGTCGAGGCGTCGCTGCAGAAGGCGGGTCACCTCCGCCGCGGCGGAGGCCGCCGCCTCGCTCGCGGCGAGATGCGCGGCCTCGGCGTCCGCGTGGGTCCGCGTCCAGACGATCGCCTCCTGAGCGGCCTCGCGCTGCACGGACAGTTCCGCCGTCCGGCGCCGCAGGTCGTCGAGGCGGGCGGCGACGGTGCGTGCCTCGCCGATCAGGGTGTCGAGCGTGGCGCGCTCGGCGGGGATCCCCGCCGCCCGCGCCTCGAGGCCGGCGATGGTCGCGTCGGCCTCGGCGTGCGACCGCTCGACGGAGCGACGTCGCTCCCGCCGCTCGTCCCGCACGCGCTCGAGTTCCGCCGCGTCCGCCGCCCGCGCCAGGTCGGCCGACAGCTGCTCGATCCGCCCGGTCGCGTCGACCGAGGCCGCACCGCCCGCCTCGACCCACACCGACATCGCGGCATCGGCCGCCGCCGTGGCGTCCTGAGCGGCCGCCGCCGCGCGATCCGCACCCTCGATCGGCGCGCGCAGCAGCCCCGCGGCGCGGGCGAGATCGCGACGCTCGCGCTCGGCGTCGATCTCCGGCGCCCGCGCCTCGAGCTGCGCGAGACGCTCCCGCGCACGGGCGCGCTCCCGGCCCCGTTGGGCGCGGTCGGCGAGCGCGGCGTGTGCGGCCGCGGCGGCGCGGTGGGCGAGGTCGGCCTGCTCCCGCTCGGTGATCGCCTGCTCGACGCGGTAGTCGGAACGTGCCGTCGCGGCGAGCAGAGCGCTCCGACGCGCGCCGACGTCGCCGGTCGCGGACCGGGCGTCGTCGGAGGGGTGCCCATCGGCGTACGCATCGGCGACGGCCCGCTCGGCGACCTCGAGCAGGGTGCGGGCGTGCTCCGAGGCCGCGTCGAGCCGCTTCTGCCCGTCGCGACGCCGCTGCTCCAGCTCATCGCGATACTGCTCGAACCGACGCGTCCCGAACAACGCACGCAGCAGGCCCTGCCGCTCGTCGCCGGGCGCGAGCAGGAACCGGGAGAACTTGTTCTGCGCGAGCAGGATCACCTGCTGGAACTGCTGGGCACCCAGACCCAGCAGCTCGCCGAGCGCGAGACCGACGTCGCGCGGGCCGGCAGCCCGGCCCACCCAGCCGTCACCGACCCGCTCCTCCAGTTCGGCACGTGCCGGCTCGGTCGTGAGGCCTCCTCCGCGCTTGGCCGGGCGGTCGTAATCGGGCGCGCGCGTCACCCGCCACCGCGTGTCGCCGACCGTGAACTCGAGACGCACCTCGGTCGGATCCGTCAGGGCGCTGTGGTCGCTGCGCAGGCGCCGGTCGGCGCCGTCGTAGCGGGGGACGGTGCCGTACAGGGCGAAGCTCACCCCGTCCAGGATGCTCGACTTCCCCGCACCGGTGCGTCCGGTGATGAGGAAGAGGCCGTCGTCCGCGAAGGCGTCGAAATCGACCCGCTGCGTCTGCCGGAACGGCCCGAACCCGGTCAGCTCCAGGGAATGCAGCCTCATGCGCGGGCCTCGGCGCGCGTCCGCTCGTCGAACACGTCGCGCAGCGCCTCCGCCTCCTGCTCGCTCGCGCCTTCGCCGTCGCGCACGTGCACCAGGAAGGCGTCGACGAGCTCACGGTCGCTGCGCGCCGCCCGGACCCGTTGCGCGTAGGTCTTCGTGTCGCCCGAGCGCTCGACGAGCGGCGCGTGGACGACTTTCGCGCAGTGCGGGAAGCGCTCCTGCAGACGCCGGAGCGGATCGGCCTGCGGCAACGCGTCCGTGTACTCGACGCACACCCACGCGTCCTGCGCGGACGCGAGGTCGGGATCGACGAGCAGGTCCTCGAACGGCCCGCGGAGCGTCACGAGCCGGCGCGGCACGGGAAGCTCGAGCCACTGCGCGCCCGCGAAGCCCGTGGCATCCAGGTCGACGAGCCATGCGCCGCGCGGCTTGTCCCCCTCGCCGAAGGAGTAGTGCAGCGGAGCGCCGGCGTAGCGCACCGCGGGCGCCAGCTGCTGGCGCCCGTGGATGTGCCCCAGCGCCATGTAGTCGACGCCGGCGAAGGCCGACAGCGGAACGACGTCGAGACCGCCCTGCTGGATGTCGCGCTCGAGGTGCGGGGTCGGCTCGACGCCCGCGGCGAAGCAGTGCGCGATCGCGACGGAGCGCGCCCCGGGGTCGTCCGCCGCGCGCTCCGCGAGATCGGCGCGGACGAGGCCCATCGCGTGCGCGAGGACGTCCGCCTGCGACCGCGCACCGGTCCACACGTGGCGCAGCAGCGCCGGCTCGAGGAACGGGATGCCGTAGATGTGGACCGGCCCGTGCACGTCGCGCACCGTGATCGGCGTCGCGAGCCGGGCGGGATCCGTCAGGACGTGGATGCCCTCGCGCAGGAGCCCCGCCTGGAAGCCCAGACGCGCCGCGGAGTCGTGGTTGCCGCTGGTGACGATCACCTCGGCCCCGGTGTCGGCGAGCGCGCGCAGGGTGTCGGAGAGCAGGGTGTAGCAGGCGGCCGCGGGCGTCGCGGAGTCGAAGACGTCGCCCGCGACGATCACGACGTCGACGTCGTGATCGCGCACCTGGTCGGTGAGCTCCTCCAGCACGCCGCGCAGCGCCTCGAGCGTGGAATGACCGTGGAAGGTCCGCCCGATGTGCCAGTCGGAGGTGTGCAGGATGCGCATGTGTCCACGGTAGGCGGGGCCGCGGACATCCGTCGTCAGACCCGCGGGGGTGCGCCGGGCGCGGGCCGGTCGTGCCCGCGCCGCCGCGAGAGCAGGTCCGCCACGCCGAGCAGGAACGCCAGGGAGAGGAAGATCGCGACCGAGACCATGCCGTACGCGTAGGCGTCGTGGAATGCGTCGATGCCGTGACGGCCGGCATCCGCGTCGCGGTAGATCGCGGCGTAGAACAGGGACAGCGCCACCGCGGTCCCGACGGCGGTCCCGATCCGCTGCCCGAGCTGACCGACCGAGCCGGCGAGCCCGCCCTCGCGGGTGGGGATCTCCGCGAGGGTGAGCGCCTGGTTGGGGGCCACGACGAGGCCGGCCCCGACCCCGGCGACGAGCATCGTGGCGGCCATCGCGTACGCCACGACCTCGGCGGGGACCGTGAAGGCCACGACGGCGAGGATCACGACCGACACGAGGACGATGCCGATCCCCCACACGACGAGGGGACGGCCGAGCCTGCCGACGAGGTTGCCGCCGATCCACGCGCTGACCGCGCTGGCGAGGGCGAAGCCGATCGACACCATCCCCGCGAAGACCGGCTCCAGCCCGACGCCGAGCTGGAGGAACAGGGTCGTCGTGAGGAACATCGCGGGGATGGCGGCGAAGTAGGTCGTCGCGATGAGGGTGCCGTTGCGATAGGAGCCGATGTCGAACAGCCGGAAGGGCACGAGCGGGGAGCGACCGGACGCCTCGTACCGCCGCTCCCACCAGACGAAGGCGGCCGCGAACACGCCGAAGAGCACCAGGGTCCACCATCTGCGGGGGTCGTCGTCCGGCGAACCCGTGGTGAACAGGAACGGCCACAGGAGCGCCACGACCATGATGGCGAACAGGACGAGTCCGATCGGGTCCAGCTGCAGGCGGCCCGGCGCCGGTCGGCGGGTCCCTGGGAGCAGCCAGATCACGCCGGCGAGCACGGCGAGGCACAGCGGGACGTTGATCCAGAAGATCCAGCGCCATCCGTCCTGCGGACCGCCGAGGGCGATCATCAGGCCGCCGAGGGTGGGCCCGAAGGCGGTCGCGATCCCGATCGTCGCACCGAACAGCCCGAACGCGCGGCCGCGCTCGGCTCCGGTGAAGATCTGCTGGATGGTGCCGAGGACCTGGGGCATCTGGATGCCCGCGGCCAGGCCCTGCACGAGGCGCGCGACCAGCAGCACCTCGGTCGTCGGCGCGAGCGCGCACACGATGCTCGTCAGGGTGAACAGGGTGAGCCCGACGAGGAACAGCTGCGTGCGCGAGCGCTGATCGCCGAGGCGTCCGAACGGGACGAGCGCGAGCCCGAACATCAGCACGTATCCCGACACCACGATCTGCAGCTCGGTCGAGCTCGCGCCGAGCGCGTGCTCGATGGAGGGCAGCGCGACGTTCACCTTGCTCAGGTCGAGGATCGTCAGCGCGGCGACGGAGACGCAGACCCAGAACGCGCGCCAGCGCTGTCCGTGGCTGAGCGGGATGCTGGCCGTCGCGGGAGATGTCATCGTCCTCAGGCTATGCCCCGCGTGCGCATCCCGGCCGGTGCGCGCAGGAATCCCCTCACCGTTCGTTCAGGGACGCCGTGCCGCCGCGTTCTAGCCTCGAAGGGTGACCGAGGAGAGTGCCCGCCCCGCCGAACCCGCCCAGAAGGTCGCCCAGGCCGTCGACGAGGTCGTCGCCCAGGCCACGGAGGCCGTCGACCGCACGGTCGACGAGCTGACCGGGGTGCCGACGGACGGCGGCGAGCTCGAGGAGTTCACCCACGACGGGTCGACGCTCATCGCCGAGCGGCGCGGCGACGAGACGTCGGCGCGCACCCTCGTGCTCGTGCACGGCATCGGCATGGGCCGGAAGGTCTTCGCCGACCTCGTCCGCCGCTTCGAGGACGACGCGCTCGTCGTCGCCGTGGATCTGCCCGGCTACGGCGAGGCGCCCGAACCGCCGCGCACCCCGGCCATCGAACGGATGGCGGACCTCGTCGCCGCGTACCTCCGCCATCTCGGGCGCGGCCCCGTCGTCCTGCTCGGCCACTCGATGGGGACGCAGGTGGTCACCGAGGTCGCGGTGCGCCACCCCGCGTGCGTCGACCGGCTCGTCCTCGTGGCGCCCACCGTCGACCGGCGGCGACGCCGGCCCCTGGTCCAGTTGGCGCGTCTGGGTGTCGACCTGTTCGGCGAGAGCGGCAAGGTGCTGCTGCTCGGGTCGCGCGAGTACCTGCGCGCGGGGCCTCACCTGCGGCGGAAGATGCGGGCGATGCTCGTCCATCGTCCCGAGCACTCCTATCCGCGGATCGCGGTGCCCACGCTCGTGATCCGCGGCGAGCTGGACGTCGTCGTCCCGCAGGAGTGGTTCGACGAGGTCGTGGCCGCGATCCCCGATGCCACCGCGTTCGTCGTGGCGGGCCACCACCACGAGACCCTCATCCGCACCGCACGCCCCGCCGCGGACGAGCTGCGGCGATGGCTCGCCGCCGGCTGATCGCCTCGAGTCGGACCGGTCAGCCCGAGATGTCGGCGACCCACCCCCGAACGACCTCGTCGTCGACGGCGATCCCCGTGTCGGCGAGGCGTCGACGCACGGCCGCGTCCACCGTGGCGGCGTCCTCCCCGGAGAGGTCGGCGCGCAGCTGTGCCAGGAGGCCCGCGACGCGCTCGTCCTCCGACGGGGAGTTCTGTGCGAGCGCCGGCTCGTCCTGCGTCTCGTCGGTCACGACTGCGCGTCCTCGTCGACGGCGAGGTCGGGGTCGATCCCCTGCGTGACCTCGGCGGTCTCGACGGCGTCATCCGCCTCGGCCTCGTATCCCGTCGACTCCCCGTCGGCGTCGCGGACGTCACTGGGCAGCCCCGCGTCGGCCGTCTGCGCATCGGAGCGGTCCCTCGTCTCGGCGTCGGCCGTCTGGGCGCTCTCCCACCCGCCGGCGGGATCCGCGTCGATCACGCCCTCCGGCAGATCCTCCGCGTCTGCGGACCCGTTCACCTCGTGGTCGGACATGACAGCCCCTTCCCCCGATCGTCCGATCGGTGTCGTGGTGTCCAGTGTCGTGCGCGCATCGGGGAGAGGTGAGGGCCTTGACGGGGCCCCGCGCCGCCGGTAGCCCCTCAGCCCGCGCGACGCGGGGAGAGCAGGTCGGACCGCTCCGGGTGCGCCGCGAACCAGTCGGCGACGTACCAGCAGACGGGGCTGACGACGCGGTCGCCCCGCGCCCCGATCTCGTCCACGGCACGGGCGACGACCTCGGCGGCGTACCCGTGGCCGCGGAACGTCGGGATCGTGTACGCGCGGGTGAGCGCCACGGTGCGGCCGTCGTCCCGGTAGTCGAGCACGCTGACCAGGTCGGAGCCGCGGTGGAGGGTGTAGCGGGAGGCGTCCGTCTCGTGCGCGAAGGTGAGCTCGGTCATCCCCCCACGCTACGCCCGGGCCGGGACAGGTCGGCGAGCCACGCGTCGACCTGTCCCTGACCTCGCAGGTGGATCACGGGTTCGCCTGCCGCGATGCGGGCCTGCATCCGCTCGCGCACGACCGGGTAGTCCGTCCAGGCCCACCGCACGATGTTCTCCTCCGGCGACCAGCGCAGCCACGACGCCGGGCGCTCGCGGTTGCCGTGCCACAGCTCCTCCCGCGTGAGCGCGCGGCGGAGCGTGCGTCCGATGATGCGGCGCATCACGACCGGACGCGGGTGGTCCACCCACACGTAGGCGTCGGCTCCGCCGGGTCGCCCCGGGTCGAGGATCCCGCCGATGCGCGCGGTCCAGTTGCCGTCCGACACCCAGCCGTCGGGGTGGGCGGCCACGAAGTCGCGGATCAGCGCGTGCGCCTCGTCGAGGTCCCGATAGGTCCAGTCCACGTCCCAGAAGACGGCGTCCAGATCCAGGCGAGGCAGCCCCGTCGCCGCGGCGACCGCCGCCGCCAGACTGCTCTTGCCCGAGCCGGAGGTTCCGACGATCCGGAGTCGGCGGGGACGATCGGGCTCGGAAGACATCCCTCGATTCTCGCGCCGACCCGACGATCGAGCAATCTGTCATCCGCCGTCACAATCCCGGTCGCGCGACCGTGCAGTTTGACACGCGGGGACACGGTTCGTCATAATCAGCGCATGACTGACAACGCACGCACTCTGTCCGCCCGGGAGGCGAACGGATCTGCCGGCATCATGATGCCGCGCGTTGCCATGTGTTGCCGAATGTGTATCTGACGGTCATCCCCGCCGGGTCCCCCTCCGATCGACGCCCCGCGTCCGATGTCGGAGCGCGTTGACCCCCGAGTCACCGGACACCTCCGCCCACGACGCGGACGTCGGATGCCTCGCACATCGGCCGATCTCGGGCCGACTCACGCAACACCGCTCGAACCCGCTCCAGGCGCTCCGCCCGGGTTCCCGCCGCCGAAGGACTCTCTTCCCATGTCGACCACCGCCCTCCTCACCCCCGTCGCCCCCGCCCGTCGCCACCTGCACGCCGTCGACGCCCCGCCGATCGCGCCCGCCACCGGCAGCATCCCCGTGGGGACCGCGCCCCGGGGCTTCGCCCTCTACGTCGGCATCGACGAGGGCAAGGCCGCCGCCGACGGCGTCTCGCTCTCGACGCTCGTCGCGGCCCTGCGTCGCACACTCGGCGAGCTCGCCCCCCACGCCGAGACCTATGCCACCGTCGCCCTCGCCCCCGCCGGCGCGGGCGGCCGCGACGTGGACGTCGTGCGCCTCGCCCTCCACGAGCCCAGCGCCGTGGCCCGCACCAAGTCCATCGAGGAGGACGCCGACCACGTCCCCGGCGGTGTCACGATCGACATCTCCCGTCGCCGGGTGCACATCGACGGCGAGACGGCCGCGCTCACGTTCAAGGAGTTCGAGCTGCTGCAGTACCTCGTGCTGCGCGAGGGCCGGACGATCGAGCGCACGGAGCTCGTCTCGTCGCTGTGGGCGAGCTCCGACGGCGACGACGCCCCGGGCGAGCGCACGATCGACGTCCACGTGCGGCGTCTGCGCGCCAAGCTCGGCCGCTACGAGGACATCGTCCGCACCGTCCGCGGGATCGGCTACCGCTTCGACCGTCACGCCGACGTCGTCATCCGCTTCGGACACGGCACCCCGTCGCCCGACCGTTTCTGAGACGACCGCCATTGCGGTGCCGGTCGTCGGACCGGTGGGGCCCGTGTCACCTCCCGTCCATCGTGAGGCACCACCCGCCCCACGGCTCCGACGACCGGCCAGGCACCCCCGCGTCGGGGGTGTGACATAGGGTGACGGCATGACGGCACGGACGGGGCGGACGCGTGAGCGGCCGGCCCCGCCGCTCGAGACCGAGTTCCGCCCGAGGGTGCCGATCGACGTGCGGCGAGCGCTGGCGGCGCACCAGCGGGGAGCCCACGATCCTGCTCAGCTCGAGCACGGGGGTGTGCTCTGGCGCGCCAGCAGGACACCGGCCGGCGTGGCGACGCTCGCGATCCGCGTCGAGCGCGCCCGGGTCCGCGCCGCGGCGTGGGGGCCGGGTGCGCAGTGGGCGCTCGACCAGCTTCCCCGACTGTGCGGTGCCGACGACGACCCCGAGGGCTTCGTCCCCGCGCACCCCCTGGTCGAGAGCACGCACCACCGGTACCCGCACGTGCGGCTGGGCCGGACCGATCTCGTCTTCGACGCGCTCGCCAGCGCGATCGTCGAACAGAAGGTCACCGGGCTGCAGGCCTTCGGCGCCTGGCGGATGATCCTCACGTGGTGCGGCGAGCGGGCGCCCGGCCCGACACCGCGGCCGATGTTCGCCCCACCCCTCGCCTGGCATCTCATCCCGAGCTGGACGTGGCACCGCGCGGGCCTGGAGCCACCGCAGTCGCGTGCGATCGTCGACGCCGCACGGCGGCGGGACTCGATCGAGACGGCCGCTGCGGCGGCCCCCGACGGCGACGCCCGCGACCGGGTGCTCACGAGCCTGCGCGGCGTGGGTGCCTGGACGAGCGCCGAGACGCGCATCCGCGCGTTCGGCGACCCCGACGCGGTGAGCGTGGGCGACTACCACCTGGCCCACCAGGTCGGGTACGCGCTCACCGGCCACCGCGTCGACGACGACGGGATGCTGGACCTGCTCGAGCCGTGGCGGGGCCACCGCCAGCGGGTGATCCGGCTGATCATGCTCAGCGGGGCGTTCGAGCCGCGCCGGGGCCCCCGCCTCGCTCCCGAAGACCACCGGGCGCGCTGAACGCGCCCTACGCTGTGGAGATGGACTCCGACCCGCAGAACACCGGCTGGCCCCGCGGACGCTGGGGGTGGCTCGTCGGCTCGCTCGTGCTGCTGGTGGCGGGCATCGTGTTCGGCCTGGCGTTCGGCAGCGTGTGGCTCGGGCTCACGATCGCCGTCATCGTCTCGATCGGCTGGCTCATCGCCTACGAGTCCTGGCGCGGCCGCAACCCCGGCCTCGACGACCCGTGGGACGACGGCGCCCAGCTCTAGCCCCTCGTCGCCCACCGCACGGTGGGGCCCTCGCGTTGCATCCGGCCGTCGTCGTCTGGCATGGTGGATTTAGGTATGCCTAACCTTCCCTATCGACACGCGCGTCACATGCATCCATCACCGAGGAGTACCTTCACCATGCGCAGACCCACCCTCGCAGCATCCCTGGCCCTGGCCTCGCTGCTGCTCCTGTCCGCGTGCGCCAGCACGCCCGCGGCCACGTCGACCTCGGCGCCCGCCGCGGACTACTACCCCGTCACCGTCACCGACCTCGGCGGCAACGAGGTCACCATCACGAGCGCGGACAGCGTCGCCATCACGGACAACCGCCTCTTCCAGCTGGCCGCCGACTGGGACATCCCCGTCACGGTCGCCCCGCGCGACCTGATGAGCCCGAACAACCCGCTGAAGGACGACGACACGATCCTCAACATCGGCACGCACGGCGAGCCGGACTACGAACAGATCGTCGCCGCCGATCCCGACCTCGTGATCACCGGCTACCGCTTCGGCGGCGAGGAGACCGCGAAGGGCGTGCGGGATGCCGCACCGGATGCCGCGATCGTCGACACGAACACGCCGAAGGGGATGTCCGCCGACGAGTATCTCGTCAAGAGCGTGACCCTCATGGGCGAGATCTTCGACAAGAAGAAGGAGGCCGCCGCCGTCATCGACGAGTTCCACGACGCGGTCGCCACGGCCAAGGCCGCCTACGACCCCGCGACGACGGTGATGGGTCTGATCACGACGGGCGGCGAGATCAACTACGCCAACCCGACGGACGGCCGCGGCGCGAGCATCTTCTTCTCCCTCCTGGGCCTCACCCCGGCGCTGCAGACCAGCGGCTCGGAGACCGACAAGGGCGACAGCGTCTCGCTCGAGGCGCTCGCGGCGGCGAACGCGGACGTGTTCCTCGTGCTCGACCGGGACGCCGCGGTCGGTCGCGGCGACGTCACGCCGGCTCTCGATCTCATCAACGGCTCGGCGGCCCTCGCGAACGTCCCGGCGGTGAAGAACTCCGCGATCGCGGTCTTCCCGGCGGACTTCTACCTCACCGAGGACGCCTTCGCCTACATCGCGGTGCTGAACAGCCTGACGACGGTCTTCCAGACCTCGTGACGGGGCGACGCCCGGCGTCGCCCTGACTCCGCCGCCGCGCCCGTGCCGCGGGCGCGGCGGCCCGTTCATCCGAGCGGATCCGAGCAGATCCGAGAAGTTCCGAGAAGCCCCGTGACCGAGCCCTCCCCCGCGACCGTCCGACGCGTGACGAACGTCGACGCCCTCTCCGGGGCGCCCCGGCGCCGCTCCGCCCGCGGGTCCGCGATGGCCCTGGCCGCGGGCGTCGCCGCGACGGCGATCCTCCTGGCGGTGTCGGTGTTCGTCGGGGTCGCGGACATCACGGATCCCTCGGGTGCGGACTTCCTCTGGATCACCCGGGTCCCCCGTACGGCGTCGCTCATGCTCGCGGGCGCCAGTATGGCGATGGCCGGGCTCGTGATGCAGCTGATGACCCAGAACCGCTTCGTCGAGCCGACGACGGTCGGCACGACCGAGTGGGCGGGACTCGGCCTCCTGCTCACCTACATCCTGCTGCCCGCCGCCAGCGTCCCCGTGCGGATGATCGTCGCGGTCGCCTTCGCGTTCGCGGGCACCCTCGTCTTCTTCGCCTTCCTGCGACGGGTGACGCTGAAATCGTCGCTCATCGTGCCGATCGTCGGGATCATGTTCGGCGCCGTCGTCAGCTCGGTCACCGCCTTCCTCGCGATCCAGGCGAACCTCCTGCAGGTGCTGGGCGGGTGGTTCATGGGCCGGTTCACCAGCGTCGAGGTCGGCCGCTACGAACTGCTGTGGATCGTGCTGGCCGTAGCGATCGTGGTCGCCGTCACGGCCGACCGCTTCACCGTGGCCGGATTGGGCAAGGACGTCGCCACGACCGTCGGGCTGGACTACGAGCGCGTCGTGCTGCTCGGGGTCGGGCTCGTCGCCGTCACGACCGGAGTGGTCACGGTCGTGATCGGGATGCTGCCCTTCCTCGGGCTCGTCGTGCCGAACCTGGTGTCGATGGTCCGCGGAGACGACCTCCGTTCGAACCTCCCCTGGGTCTTCCTCGCGGGGATCTGGGTCGTCACGGTGTGCGACATCGTGGGCCGACTCGTCATCATGCCGTTCGAGGTGCCCGTGTCGCTCGTGCTCGGCGTCGTCGGCTCCGTCGTGTTCATCGCGATGCTGCTGCGTCAGAGGAGGACGGATGCTCGCTGAGCCGCTCGCCTCGCCCGTCGCGCCCCGTCGCGTCGGTGCCTACGCCACCCCGGCCCGGCACGCGCGCGCCCGACTCGTCCTCGTCGCCCTGGTGGCCGCCGCGGCGGTCCTGACGATCCTGCTCCTCACCTGGGACAACCGATTCGAGGTCTTCAGCGACCGCTGGTGGCGCATCACCTCGATGCGGGCGTCGACGCTCGTCGTGATCGCGGTCGTCACGTGCTGCCAGGCGCACGCGACCGTCGCCTTCCAAACCGTGACGAACAACCGCATCCTCACCCCGTCGATCATGGGGTTCGAGTCGCTCTACGTCCTCGTGCAGACGAGCGTCGTGTTCTTCTTCGGCACGACCTCGGTCGTCGGCCTCGATCCGCTCGCCCGCTTCGTGCTGCAGGCGGCGGCGATGGTGCTGTTCGCGGTGCTGCTGTACTCGTGGCTCCTCTCGGGGCGGTTCGGCAACCTTCACGTGATGCTGCTGGTCGGCATCGTCCTCGGCGCCGGGATGGGATCGTTGTCGACCTTCCTGCAGCAGATGCTCGAGCCCAGCACGTTCGACGTGCTGCGCGCGCGCCTGTTCGGCAGCATCGGCAACGCGAACACCGCCTTCCTGTGGCTCGTCGTCCCCGTGTGCGCGGCCACGGCCGCTGCCGTGTGGCTCTCGTCGCGGCGCCTGGACGTCCTCGCCCTGGGCGCCGACATCAGCACCGGTCTCGGCATCCGTCACCGCCGCCAGGTCATGCTCGTGCTGACGCTCGTGGCGGTCCTGATGGCGATGAGCACCTCGCTCGTGGGTCCGATGACGTTCCTCGGCTTCCTCTCGGCGACCCTCGCCTACAGCATCGCCGACACGCACGAGCACCGGAGCATCCTGCCGGTCGCCTGGCTCGTCGGCTACCTCACGCTCGCCGGGGCGTACTTCCTGCTGCGCCACGTGCTCTCGCTGGTGGACAGCGTCACGATCGTCGTCGAGCTGGTCGGCGGTCTCCTGTTCCTCGTCGTCGTCTTCCGGAAGGGGCGCCTGTGATCCGTCTGGACGGTGTCGTCAAGAACTACGGCGGGACCCGCATCGGCCCCGTGTCGCTCGAGCTGCCCCCGGGCGGCATCGTCGCGCTCGTCGGCCCGAACGGAGCGGGCAAGTCGACGGTGCTCACGATGATCGGGCGGCTCCTCGCGCCCGATGAGGGCACCGTCACGATCGACGGCCTCGACGTCCACCGCACCCCCTCCCGACGGATCGCGCGCGTCGTGTCGATCCTCCGTCAGGAGAACCACTTCGTGACGCGTCTCACGGTGCGTCAGCTCGTCGGCTTCGGACGCTATCCGTACAGCGCCGGCCGGCTCACCACGCACGACGAGGACAAGATCTCCGCGGCGATCGACCTCCTCGATCTCACCGCCCTCGAACAGCGCTTCCTCGATCAGCTCTCCGGCGGACAGCGCCAGCGCGCCTACGTCGCGATGGTGCTCGCCCAGGACACGGACTACGTGCTGCTGGACGAGCCGCTGAACAACCTCGACGCCGAGCACTCGGTGCAGATGATGACGCGGCTGCGGCACGCGGCGGATGCCCTCGGCCGGACCATCGTGATCGTGCTGCACGACATCAACTTCGCCGCCGCCTACAGCGACTACATCGTCGCCATGGAGGAGGGCGTCGTGGCGGAGCACGGCACCCCCGCGGAGATCATCCGCGACGACGTCCTCACCCGCGTCTTCCCCACGCCCGTCACCGTCATCGACGGCCCCACCGGCCCCGTCGCCGTCTACCACCGCACCGTCGGCGGCTGACGCCCGACCCGAGACATCGACACAGAGATCGACTGAGGAGAAGAGCCCGTGACCCCCGACCTGCCCGCCTTCCGTCTCGAACGCCGTCCCCTCGACCTGCGGTTCCGGCACGCCCGGCTCGCGGCGCGCAAGTGGATCACCCCGGGCTACGTGCGGATCCGCGTCGACGGACCCGACCTGCGTGGGTTCGCGTCACCGGGCGCGGACGACCACATCCGGCTGTTCTTCCCCGACGCGCCGCCGGCGTCCGTCGACGAGCTCCGCGCCGCGCCCAGCCGCGAGTACACGCCGCTGGACTGGGACGCCGACGCCGGGTGGCTCGACCTCGAGTTCGTCCTGCACGCCGCCGAGGACGGGGCGGGCGTGGCGGCGCCCTGGGCCGAGACGGCGGACATCGGCGCACCGATCGGCGTCGGCGGACCCCGCGGCTCGCTCGTGCTGACCGGGCGTCCGGACGGCTGGCTGCTCGCCGGCGACGAAACCGCCGTCCCCGCGATCCGCCGGTTCACCCATCTCATGGACGACGACGCCGTCGGGCGCATCGTCGTCGAGGTACCGGACGCCGCGCACGAGCTGGCCGTGCCCGCCCCTCCGGGCGTGGTCGTCGAGCAGGTGCATCGCGGCGATCGCCCGGCGGGCTCCGTGCTCGCGGGCCGGCTCGACGCCCTCGCGGAGGTCGATCGCCCCTCCGGCGACGTCTTCGCGTTCGTCGCGGCCGAGCAGACGATCGTGCGCCACGGCCGGGAGCTGCTCACCCGACGCTGGGGGCTGTCCGCCGACCGGTTCGTGGTCAAGGGGTACTGGAAGCGCGGCGAGAGCGAGTACCACGCGCCGCACTGAGCCCTCGGGAGGCCGTCGGCCCACCGACGCGCGGACCGACGCCCGCCGGTGGGCCGTGCCCTCGCGGGGGCCGGGAGGGCCTCAGGCCGGAGCCTGCTCGTCCTCTTCGGGATTGAAGTTCGACGGCTCGTCGGTGTGTCCCGCGGCGACACCGTCCGGGTCGGGCGGGATGGTCCCGTCCTCCCCCAAGCCGCCGGGCTCGGTCGTGACGTCCTCGCCGTCGGGTTCCTGGTTCGTCTGGTCGCTCATCGCGTGGCTCCCCTCGGTACGGCCGGTCGGCCGGGCGCCGCCGGTGCGCTCACGCTACGTCGCCCGCCTCCGTCGATCAGGGGGATTGACCGGGTCGCGCGAGCGTAGTACCCGCCTCACATCTCCTCGTGGGTGTCCGGGTCGCCGCCCCAGAGCCGGCCGCGTTCGAGTCCCGACAGGGCGGCGATCTCCGGCTCCGAGAGTGCGAAGCCGAAGACATCCGCGTTCTCCACCTGGCGCACCGGGTCGGCCGACTTGGGGATCGGGGTCGAGCCGAGCTGCGTGTGCCAGCGGAGCACCGCCTGCGTCGGGGTGACCCCGTGCGCGGCGGCGACATCGGCGACGACCTGCTCCGAGAGCAGTTCGCTGCGCCGGGCGAGCGGGCTCCAGCTCTCGGTGCGGATCCCGTGCGCGGCGTGGAAGGCGCGCAGCGCCTCCTGCGGGAAGTACGGATGCATCTCGATCTGGTTGACGGCCGGGGTCGTGCCCGTCTCGTCGATCAGGCGGGTGAGCATCGCCTCCGTGAAGTTCGAGACCCCCACCGAGCCGACGCGTCCGTCCTTCTGCAGGTCGATCATGGCGCGGAAGGTCTCCACGTAGCGGTTCACGCTCGGGTTCGGCCAGTGGATCAGGTACAGGTCGATGCGGTCGAGACCGAGTCGCTCGAGGGATGCCTCGGCGCTGCGCCGCGTCTCGTCGTACCCGTGGTCGCGGCCGGGGACCTTCGTCGTGACGATCAACCGGTCGCGCATCCCGCTGCGCCGGACCGCGTCGCCGACCTCGGTCTCGTTCTCGTAGTTGACCGCCGAGTCGAGCAGCCGGTATCCGTTCTCGATGGCCGCGACGATGGCGTCGACGCCCTCCGGCCCGCGCAGGTTGTACGTGCCGAAGCCGAGCTCCGGGAAGGCGGTGCCGTCGTTCAGGGTGACTGTGGGGATGGTGACCATGCCCTCCACGCTACGCCCCCGCCCGGACGCTCAGTCGGCGACGAGCTGCTCGATGACGGTGACCACGCCCGCCTCGGCGTTCGACGGTGCCCGATGACGGGCGACGGAGACGACATCCGGATGGGCGTCGGCCATGGCGTAGGACCAGTGCGCCGCCTGGAGCAGCTCGATGTCGTTGCGGTAGTCGCCGAACGCCGCCGTCTGCGCCGCGGTGACACCGAGCGCCCCCTGGAGGGCGCGCAGGGCGACCCCCTTGTTCACGGTGCTGTTCATGATGTCGACCCAGTGCCGGCCGGAGACCACGACCTGGTGCGACGCGGACAGGTCCGCGAAGGCGGGCGCCGTGTGGTCCTCACCGCCGTCGAAGTCGTAGATCGCGAGCTTCAGGACCTGATCGTCGACCTCTCGCAGGTCGTCGACCCGCTCGAGTCGCGCGTAGTACTTCTCGACCTCGGTGAGGAAATCGGGCGCGCCGTCCTCGATGTAGGCCGAGCGCTTCCCGCACACGACGAGGGCGGCGTGCAACGCGCCGGAGGCCACCCGCTCGCGGACGCGGTCGATCACGGATGCCACGAACGCGGCATCGAGCGCGTCGGAGCTCACCTCGGCGTCGCCGCGCACGACGTAGGCGCCGTTCTCGGCGATGTAGTCCAGCTCGCCGCCGACGCCGGAGAACATCCGCTGCAGCGTCGCGAGCTGTCGCCCGCTCGCCGGGGCGAACGCGATGCCGCGCTCGCGCAGCCGATCGAGCAGCGGCCACAGCGTCTCGGGGATGGTCCCGTCGGGCCGGAGGAGCGTGCCGTCCATGTCGACGGCGATGAGGCGGATGTCGGGCGAGGGCACCCCTCCATCCTGCCAAAGCGGATGCGGCGCCGGCCCGGAGGAGGGCGAGGGGGATCACGGGGCGGGGGCGCGGGGCGGGGGCGCGGGGCGGGGGCGCGGGGTGGGGTCGCCGGGCGGGGCCGCGGGGGCGCGTCTTGTCACTTGCGCAGGTTCGGGGTCGCCTCCGGTCAGGTCATCCCGAGTCCGGGGTCGCGTGTGGTCGGGGCTGCATGTTCGGGATCGCCTTTGGTCGCCCCAGCCCAGGTCCGGGCCGCCTCCGGTCGCCTCTGCATGTTCGGGGTCGCTTTTGGTCGCGCCAACTCACGTTCGGGGTCGCGTCCGGTCGCCTCACCCCGCCCGAGGCGACACCACGCGACCCCGAACGTGCAGAACCGACCCCGAGCCCGACACCACGCGACCCCCAAGCTCCGGAGACCCCGGCTTGGCACCCCCTCCACCAGAGCCCGAGGCCACCGCAGCCTGCTTGAGGTCACCACCCCCTCATCCACCGCGGGCAGGTTCGGGGTCGCCTTTGGTCGCCTCGGCACGTTCGGGGTCGCCTTTGGTCGCGCCAACTCACGTTCGGGGTCGCCTTTGGTCGCGCCAACTCACGTTCGGGGTCGCCTTTGGCCGCGCCGAGTCACGTTCGGGGTCGCGTCCGATCGCCTCACCTCGCCCGACGCGACACCACGCGACCCCGAACCTGCAGAGCCCACCCCGAACCCGACACCACGCGACCCCGAACGTGCAGAGCCCACCCCGAACCCGACACAACGCGACCCCGAACCTGCAGAGCCCACCCCGAACCCGACACCCGCCCGACCCCACCCCCGCCCGACCCCGCCCGGCCCCGCCCGACCCCGCCCGACCCCGAACCCGACACCGCGCGAGTTCGGGTTATCCCGACGCCGGATCGTCGGGGTGCCTCCCGTGCGACGCGGCCTGCCCCCGCCCTAGCGTGGAGTCATGCCCTCCTCGCCCCCCGCAGCCGCCGCACCACAGAGCGCCCCGGCGCCCCGCACCACCGCCGCACCCCACACCACCCCGGCGCCCCACACCGCCCCGGCAGCCCACACCACCCCCGCGCCCCACACCACCCCGGCCTCCGGCCGCGTCCGGATCCGCACCCACATCGGCGCGATCCTCCAGCTCGCCGCCATCGGCCTCGTGGGGTCGCTCACGTTCGCGCTCCTCGTGACGCTCCTGAGCCTGGGACTCTCGCTGGTCCTCGTCGTCGGCATCGGCCTGCTGTTCCTCGTCGCGTTCCTGTACGTCCTGTGGGCGAGCGCCTGGCTCGAACACGAGCGGGTCGAGGGCCTGTACGGGTTCGGCATCCCCGTGCTGGCCCTGCGCAGCAGCGGGCAGCCGGGATTCGCCGGCTGGCTGCGGACCCTCTGGGCGCAGTTCACCGACGGCGCGATGTGGCGCGGGGTCGCCTCGGGGGCGATCGCGACGATCCTCGGGCTCGTGGTGCTGTCGATCCTCGGGACTCTGACGACGGCCGCCGCCCTCCCCTTCGCCCCCCTCGTCGAGCACGAGCGCGCCGCGTGGCGGCTGCCGCTGCTCGGCGTGCCCATCCCCGTCGAGTGGTCAGTGTTCACCGGCATCCTCGGGGTGATCGTCTGCCTCGCGCTCCTGGCGGCGATCGCGCTCCTGCACGCCGTGCTCGTGCGGGCGATCCTGGTGCCGAGCCGCGAGGGCGCCTTGATCGAACAGGCCCGCACTGCCGGATCGCAGCGCGAGAGCGCCGTGCGCGCCGGCGAGGTCGAGCGCACGCGCATCGAGCGCGACCTCCACGACGGCGTCCAGCCTCGCCTTGTGTCGGTCGCCATGACGCTCGGCCTCGCCCAGCAGAAGATCGAGGACGACCCCGTCGCGGCCCGCGCGCTCGTCGACGAGGCGCACACCTCGACGAAGGCGGCCATCACCGAGCTCCGCCAGCTCGCCCGCGGCATCCACGCCTCCGTCCTCGACGACCGCGGGCTCGACGCCGCCCTCAGCGCGCTGGCGGCCCGGTCGCACGTGCCGGTCTCGCTCGACGTCCGCCTCCCGGATCCGGCCGCCGGGCGGTGCAGCCGCACCGCGGAAGCCGCCCTCTACTTCGCGATCGCGGAGTCGCTCACCAACGCGGCGAAGCACTCCCGCGCCTCCGAGGTCCGGGTCTCCGTCCGCCTGCGCGACGACGCGCCCGAGGGGCGCCCCGCCCTGTGGGCGCGGATCGAGGACAACGGCGTGGGCGGGGCCCGCGTGCTCCCCGGGGGCGGCCTCGACGGGATCGCGAACCGGATCACCGCCGCGGGCGGCACGAGCCGGCTGGACAGCCCCGCCGGCGGCCCGACCGCTCTGGAGGTGAGCGTCCCGTGCGCATCCTGATCTGCGAAGACTCCACCCTGCTCCGCGAGGGCCTGGTGCGCCTGCTCGAGGACGCCGGTCACACGGTCGTCGCGGCGCTGCCGGATGCCGGCGAGCTCGCCGAGACCGTCCGCGCGGCATCCCCCGACCTGTGCATCCTCGATGTGCGCCTCCCGCCGACCTATACCGACGAGGGCATCCGCGCCGCGGTCGCCCTGCGCGCCGCGCACCCGGGCCTCCCCGTGCTCGTCCTCAGCCAGTACGTCGAGGAGCGGTACGCCAGCGAGCTCATCACGGGGCAGTCGACGGCCTTCGGCTACCTGCTCAAGGACCGCGTGGCCGACGTCCGCGATTTCCTCGACGCGGTCGAGCGGATCGGGGCCGGGGCGAGCGTGCTGGATCCCGAGGTCGTCGCGCAGCTGCTCACGCGCCGCGCCCGCGACGAACGGATGGCCCGCCTCACCGACCGCGAACGCACCGTCCTGGCGCTGATCGCGGAGGGGAAGAGCAACCAGGCGATCGCGCAGACGCTCTTCGTCACCGAGGCGAGTGTCGAGAAGCACATCACCTCCCTCTTCCAGAAGCTCGACCTCGAGCAGGACCAGCAGGGCAACCGCCGCGTGCTCGCGGTCCTCGTCCACCTCGCCCACGGCCGCCCCCACGCCGACGGCACCCCCCTGAACGGAGCAGTCCGATGAGCATGACCCTCACTCCCCCGCCCGCCGCCGGCGGGCCCGCCACAGATCCGCAGCCCGGCCCGCCGCAGCCCCGGTCATCCGCGCGGGTGGTCGCGATCCTCGCGATCGTGCTCGGCGCCGTCCTGCTCCTCGGCGGCATCGCATCGACCGCCGTGACGGTCCTGCGCACGGCGGGGCAGGGCCAGCGCACGCTCACGGCCACCGCGGGCGGCATCGGAGACCTGCGCGTCGACGTCTCCGCCGCCGACCTGACCGTCGTCTACGAGGGCGACGAGGTGCGCCTGGACGTCACCGGTCACGCCGACGACTGGCGGCTCGAGCGAGACGGCGAGACCGTCTCCGTGCAGACCCACCGCGCCTGGTGGGGCGGATGGGGGCTCTGGGACGCCCAGGACCAGGCGGTGCTCACACTCCCCCGCGCCCTCGAGCGGACGGAGCTCGACGCCCGGGTCTCGCTGTCGGCGAGCGCCCTGCGCGCCGACGGACGCTTCGGGGCCGTGGACCTCGACCTCAGTGCGGGCTCCGCCGACCTCGGCGGAAGCGCCCGTTCGCTGGATGCCCGGCTCTCGGCCGGCCGGCTCGCCTTCGACCTCGATGGGGTCGCCACGGCCGATCTGCGTCTGAGTGCGGGGGAGGTCGTGGGCGCGATGACCGGCGACGCTCCCCGCGAGGTCGCCCTGGAGGCGAGCGCGGGCCGGATCGATCTGACCCTTCCCGACGAGACGTACGCGGTGACCGAGAACGTCGATGCGGGAAGCGTCGACAACAGGCTCACCGTCGACCGAACCTCGCCGAACCGCGTGTCGGTGGACGTCTCGGCGGGCCAGGTGACCCTGCGATCCTGACCGCGGGCTATGCGACGGATATGAGTCCGTCGCACCCCTGGACCTTCGTTACCCGTTCGTTATACAGTCGTGTCATCGCCGCTCCACTCCCCATCGGAGCGGCGGCGCAGAGCCTCCTCTGTGATTCCTCTTGGTGCAAAAGTGGTGCGAATGGGATGACGGGCCGGTCGGTGGATTCCACCGCCCGGCCCGTCTCCTCGTCTGCACCCGCCCGAGGCGCCGGCCCCGACCGCCGTGCGAGGCTGTTTCTCCCCCTCCCGCGGTCTGCCGCGCAGGCCGCCGCCGCGCTAGCGTGGAGCCGTGACCACGCCGATCGATCCCACCACCACGCCCGCCTGGACCGAGCTGTCCGCCCTGCGTGACGCCCTCGTCCCGGACCTGCGCAGCTGGTTCCGCGATGACCCGGAGCGCGCCCGCCGGTTGAGCTTCGAGCTCGCGGACCTGCACGTCGACCTGTCGAAGAACCTGATCGACGACGAGGTCCTCGCCGCTCTCGTGCGGCTCGCCGAGCAGACCGGCGTCACGGACCGCTTCGCCGCGATGCTCCGGGGCGACCACATCAACACGACGGAGGACCGCGCGGTCCTGCACACCGCCCTGCGCCGTCCCGCCGGGGCGACCCCGGCGCTCGTGGTGGACGGCCAGGACGTCGACCACGACGTGCAGCAGGTCCTGACGGCGATGTCGGCGTTCGCCGACCGTGTCCGCAGCGGGGCATGGACCGGGATCACCGGCAAGAAGGTGACGACCGTCGTCAACATCGGCATCGGCGGATCCGACCTCGGACCCGTGATGATCTCCGCCGCGCTCGAACCGTTCGGCGACGACATCGAGGCGCGGTTCGTCTCCAACATCGATCCGTTCGACCTCGCGCACAAGACGAAGGGGCTCGACCCCGAGACGACGCTGTTCATCGTCGCCTCGAAGACCTTCACGACCCTCGAGACCCTCACCAACGCGCGACTCGCGCGCGACTGGCTGTGGGCGGGACTCGAGGCGTCCGGCGCGATCGACGGCGGCGACGCGCAGCGCACGGATGCCGTGGCGCACCACTTCGTCGCCGTGTCGACCGCCCTCGACAAGGTCGCGGCGTTCGGCATCGACACCGACAACGCCTTCGGGTTCTGGGACTGGGTCGGCGGACGGTACTCGGTCGACTCGGCGATCGGCCTGTCGCTCATGATCGAGTTCGGCCCCGACGCGTTCCGCGAGCTGCTCGCCGGTTTCCACGCGGTCGACGAGCACGTCGCCTCGACGCCGCTGGAGCGCAACGTGCCGGTCCTCATGGGCCTGCTGAACATCTGGTACACGAACTTCCTCGGGGCGCAGTCGCACGCCGTGCTGCCCTACGCGCAGCAGCTGAGCCGCTTCGCGGCCTACCTGCAGCAGCTGACGATGGAGTCCAACGGTAAGGGCGTGCGCTGGGACGGCTCACCGGTGACCACCGACACCGGCGAGATCTTCTGGGGCGAGCCGGGCACCAACGGCCAGCACGCCTTCTACCAGCTGATCCACCAGGGCACGCGCCTCATCCCGGCAGACTTCATCGCCTTCGCGAACCCCGCGTATCCGCTCACCGACGGCGGCCGCGACGTCCACGGCCTGTTCCTGGCGAACTTCCTCGCGCAGACGAAGGCGCTCGCCTTCGGCAAGACCGCGGAGGAGGTCGAGGCCGAGGGGACGACCGGCCCGCTCGTCGCGGCGCGCACCTTCCCGGGCAACCGGCCGACGACCTCGATCTTCGCGTCGGCGCTCACCCCGCGCGTGCTCGGCGAGCTGATCGCGCTGTACGAGCACATCACGTTCGCGCAGGGCGTCGTGTGGGGCATCAACTCCTTCGACCAGTGGGGCGTCGAGCTCGGCAAGCAGCTGGCGCTGCAGATCGCTCCCGCGATCGAGGGCGACGAGTCCGCCTTCGCCGCGCAGGATGCCTCGACGCAGTCGCTCCTGACCTACTACCGCACCCACCGCGCCTGACCCCCCTCTCTCCCCCCTCGTCGCCGGCGAAAAATCAGATCCGGCGCGAGAAACACCCCCGTGCGTGGTTTCTCGCGCCCGCGATGGTTTTTCGCCGCGCGGGCGGGGGGCGAGGGGGAGGAGGGCGGGGGAGGTCAGGAGGGTGGGGCGTGCGTGTGGAAACGCTCGCCGTCGGCGCTGAAGATGCTCAAGACTTCGGCGGGGCCCGCCTCGGTCGCGCTGATGGAGTGCGGCAGTCGCGTGTCGAACTCGGCCGCCTCGCCGGGATCGATCAGGTGCTCGGTGCCGTCCAGCGCGAGGCGGACGCGCCCGCTCAGCACGTACAGCCACTCGTAGCCGTCGTGCACGCGCGGCGCGGGCGCCTCGGCGCGCGCGGGATAGATGGCTCTGCGCATTCTAGGTGGGGGTGAGGGGGTCAAGTCCGCCGGCGATCAGGAGCATGCGGAGCCGGTAGTTGTCGTAGTTGGTGAAGCCGCGGGCGATCCGGCGGGCGA